>NZ_CP095187.1:3695000-3971652 GCF_022965755.1 Pseudoxanthomonas sp. F37
TAGCCTCCCACCTATCCTACACAGACGAACTCAACGTTCAATGTAAAGCTATAGTAAAGGTTCACGGGGTCTTTCCGTCTTGCCACGGGAACGCTGCATCTTCACAGCGATTTCAATTTCACTGAGTCTCGGGTGGAGACAGCGCCGCTGTCGTTACGCCATTCGTGCAGGTCGGAACTTACCCGACAAGGAATTTCGCTACCTTAGGACCGTTATAGTTACGGCCGCCGTTTACTGGGGCTTCGATCAAGAGCTTCGCCTTGCGGCTGACCCCATCAATTAACCTTCCAGCACCGGGCAGGCGTCACACCCTATACGTCCACTTTCGTGTTTGCAGAGTGCTGTGTTTTTGATAAACAGTCGCAGCGGCCTGGTTTCTGCGACCCCCCTCAGCTATAGCCCGCATGGGCCACCAAAGGGGGTGCACCTTCTCCCGAAGTTACGGTGCCATGTTGCCTAGTTCCTTCACCCGAGTTCTCTCAAGCGCCTGAGAATTCTCATCCTACCCACCTGTGTCGGTTTACGGTACGGTCTGCGTGAGCTGAAGCTTAGGAGCTTTTCCTGGAAGCGTGGTATCAGTGACTTCGCCCTAAAGGGCTCGTCTCGGTGCTCGGTCTTAAAGGATCCCGGATTTGCCAAAGATCCAAACCTACCGCCTTTCCCCGGGACAACCAACGCCCGGTACACCTAACCTTCTCCGTCCCTCCATCGCACTCACGCGAGGTGCAGGAATATTAACCTGCTTCCCATCGACTACGGCTTTCGCCCTCGCCTTAGGGACCGACTAACCCTGCGTCGATTAACGTTGCGCAAGGAAACCTTGGGCTTTCGGCGTGCGGGCTTTTCACCCGCATTATCGTTACTCATGTCAGCATTCGCACTTCCGATACCTCCAGCAGCCTTCTCAAGCCACCTTCGCAGGCTTACGGAACGCTCCTCTACCGCGCATAACAAAGTTATGCACCCCAAGCTTCGGTTTCGTGCTTAGCCCCGTTAAATCTTCCGCGCAGACCGACTCGACCAGTGAGCTATTACGCTTTCTTTAAAGGGTGGCTGCTTCTAAGCCAACCTCCTGGCTGTCTGTGCCTTTCCACATCGTTTTCCACTTAGCACGAAATTTGGGACCTTAGCTGTGGGTCTGGGTTGTTTCCCTTTTCACGACGGACGTTAGCACCCGCCGTGTGTCTCCCGTACATTCTGTCTTGGTATTCGGAGTTTGCCATGGTTTGCTAAGACGCGATGTCCCGCTAGCCATAACAGTGCTCTACCCCCAAGAAGATTCATACGAGGCGCTACCTAAATAGCTTTCGAGGAGAACCAGCTATCTCCGGGTTCGATTAGCTTTTCACTCCTAATCACACCTCATCCCCTACCTTTGCAACGGGAGTGGGTTCGGGCCTCCAGTACCTGTTACGGCACCTTCACCCTGGGCATGACTAGATCACCCGGTTTCGGGTCTACTGCCCGCGACTATGCGCCCTTATCAGACTCGGTTTCCCTTCGCCTCCCCTATACGGTTAAGCTTGCCACGAACAGTAAGTCGCTGACCCATTATACAAAAGGTACGCAGTCACCCTTGCGGGCTCCTACTGCTTGTACGCACACGGTTTCAGGATCTATTTCACTCCCCTCTCCGGGGTTCTTTTCGCCTTTCCCTCACGGTACTGGTTCACTATCGGTCGGTCAGGAGTATTTAGCCTTGGAGGATGGTCCCCCCATGTTCAGACAGGGTTTCTCGTGCCCCGCCTTACTCGTCTTCACTGAAAAGGTCTTTTCGAATACCGGGCTGTCACCGTCTATGGCCAGTCTTTCCAGACTGTTCTTCTAAAACCAATCCAGCTTAAGGGCTGGTCCCCGTTCGCTCGTCACTACTCAGGGAATCTCGGTTGATTTCTTTTCCTCCGGTTACTTAGATATTTCAGTTCACCGGGTTTGCCTCCAGCAGCTATGTATTCACTGCAGGATACTGCCGAAGCAGTGGGTTTCCCCATTCGGACATTACGGGATCAATGCTTGTTGCCAGCTCCCCCGCACTTTTCGCAGGCTGCCACGTCCTTCATCGCCTCTGACCGCCAAGGCATCCACCGTGTGCGCTTATTCGCTTGACCATATAACCCCAAGTCGCCTCGGAGCTACATGACGTGTTGATGGGGTACAAAGCCACCAACGCGAACATACGACTCAATTTATTAGGGACTCGAAGTCCCCGCCTTAGCCTCAACGACACGTCTAGATGAAAATCTAAAACGCTCGCTACGTCACAAGTTGTTAAAGAACACGAAGCCGGCTTCAGCGCCGATCCGTTTCAAAATCTTTTAGTGTGCGGTTGCAGTTTTGCAGAGTAGTGCCGACCTGGCTTGGTGGGTCTGGGAGGACTCGAACCACCGACCTCACCCTTATCAGGGGTGCGCTCTAACCACCTGAGCTACAGACCCAAAAGTCGTCCTCAGTGGTGGAGCCTGTCGGGATCGAACCGACGACCCCCTGCTTGCAAAGCAGGTGCTCTCCCAGCTGAGCTAAGGCCCCGTTGTACGGGCTTACTCTGAAAAATGCAGGTGTCTTGTGTGGGCGCCTGACAAGAAGCGCTTGTCGTGCTCAAAAGGAGGTGATCCAGCCGCACCTTCCGATACGGCTACCTTGTTACGACTTCACCCCAGTCATCGGCCACACCGTGGCAAGCGCCCTCCCGAAGGTTAAGCTACCTGCTTCTGGTGCAACAAACTCCCATGGTGTGACGGGCGGTGTGTACAAGGCCCGGGAACGTATTCACCGCAGCAATGCTGATCTGCGATTACTAGCGATTCCGACTTCATGGAGTCGAGTTGCAGACTCCAATCCGGACTGAGATAGGGTTTCTGGGATTGGCTCACCCTCGCGGGTTTGCAGCCCTCTGTCCCCACCATTGTAGTACGTGTGTAGCCCTGGTCGTAAGGGCCATGATGACTTGACGTCATCCCCACCTTCCTCCGGTTTGTCACCGGCGGTCTCCTTAGAGTTCCCACCATTACGTGCTGGCAACTAAGGACAAGGGTTGCGCTCGTTGCGGGACTTAACCCAACATCTCACGACACGAGCTGACGACAGCCATGCAGCACCTGTCTCACGGTTCCCGAAGGCACCAATCCATCTCTGGAAAGTTCCGTGGATGTCAAGACCAGGTAAGGTTCTTCGCGTTGCATCGAATTAAACCACATACTCCACCGCTTGTGCGGGCCCCCGTCAATTCCTTTGAGTTTCAGTCTTGCGACCGTACTCCCCAGGCGGCGAACTTAACGCGTTAGCTTCGATACTGGGTGCCAAGTTGCACCCAACATCCAGTTCGCATCGTTTAGGGCGTGGACTACCAGGGTATCTAATCCTGTTTGCTCCCCACGCTTTCGTGCCTCAGTGTCAGTGTTGGCCCAGGATGCCGCCTTCGCCACGGATGTTCCTTCTGATCTCTACGCATTTCACTGCTACACCAGAAATTCCGCATCCCTCTACCACACTCTAGTGATCCAGTATCCACTGCAATTCCCAGGTTGAGCCCAGGGCTTTCACAGCAGACTTAAACCACCACCTACGCACGCTTTACGCCCAGTAATTCCGAGTAACGCTTGCACCCTTCGTATTACCGCGGCTGCTGGCACGAAGTTAGCCGGTGCTTATTCTTTGGGTACCGTCATCCCCACCGAGTATTAATCGACAGGATTTCTTTCCCAACAAAAGGGCTTTACAACCCGAAGGCCTTCTTCACCCACGCGGTATGGCTGGATCAGGCTTGCGCCCATTGTCCAATATTCCCCACTGCTGCCTCCCGTAGGAGTCTGGACCGTGTCTCAGTTCCAGTGTGGCTGATCATCCTCTCAGACCAGCTACCGATCGTCGCCTTGGTGGGCCATTACCCCGCCAACTAGCTAATCGGACATCGGCTCATCTAATCGCGTGAGGCCTTGCGGTCCCCCACTTTCACCCGTAGGTCGTATGCGGTATTAGCGTAAGTTTCCCTACGTTATCCCCCACGAAAAGGTAGATTCCGATGTATTCCTCACCCGTCCGCCACTCGCCACCCAGAGAGCAAGCTCTCCTGTGCTGCCGTTCGACTTGCATGTGTTAGGCCTACCGCCAGCGTTCACTCTGAGCCAGGATCAAACTCTTCACTTAAAACTGCATTGCCCGAAGGCAAAAACATTTAGCTGCAGAGCTCGATCACAAGCTTTACGTATCGCTTGCATTTCTACAATTGACAAGATGCTCATGAATCGAACGTCTGCAAGATGGACAGCTTGTCCTTCCTGCAGGCGCCCACACAAGTCACCTGCGCACACTTTCAAAGAACTCGAAGTCGGCCTCAGCGCCTTCCTTCGTTGGCCCCGACGTTTCCGTCGAGGTGAGCCGCCTATTATGGCGGACTTTTTCGTTTCGTCAACATCTTTTTTCGAAGTTGTTGGCGATCCGTTTCCCTTCTTCCGGCGCCCTGCCGGTCCGGCAAGGCCCCGTGCGTCGGGGGAGGGAAAGTATGGCGCGTTCTGTCAGCTTTTGGAAGGGGTGCGGATGGAATTTTTCACATCGCCTCGACCGGCCTTCAGGCAGCGGCGCCCTGCTCAGCCCGCTACCAGACGGACCCGCGCGAAATTGCGCTTGCCCACCTGCAGGACGCCCTCGAAGCCCGGCATCAGCTGCAGGCCCGCGTCTTCGACCACCTCGCCCTCCACCTTGACCGCCCGCTCCTTGAGCTTGCGGTTGGCTTCGGAGTTGCTGGGCGTGATCCCCGCCGCCGTCAGCAGCGCCGCAATGCGGATCCCGTCCGCCGGCACGCCCACCTCCTTCAGCTCCAGCAGCGACGTGTCCCCCTGACCCGTGACGACGGCATGCCAGCCGGCGATCGCCTTTTCGGCGTCGGCTGCGCCATGGAAACGGACCGCCAGCTCCCGCGCCAGGCGCAGCTTGACGTCGCGCGGGTTCAGCCCGCCGTCCGCGACCGATCGCTTGAGAGCGGCCGCTTCGGCCAGGCCGATCTCGAAGCTCAGCAGTTCGATCCAGCGCCACATCAGGTCGTCGCCGATCTTCATGGTCTTGGTGACGATGTCGATGGCCGGCTCGCTGACGCCTATGTAGTTGCCCAGCGACTTGGACATCTTGTTGACGCCGTCCAGGCCCTCCAGCAGCGGCATGGTCAGCACGATCTGGGGTGTCTGGCCGTGGTGCTCCTGGAGCCCCCTGCCCATCAGCAGGTTGAACTTCTGGTCGGTGCCGCCGAGTTCGACATCCGCCTGCAGGGCCACGGAGTCGTAGCCCTGCACCAGCGGATACAGGAACTCGTGGATGGCGATGGACTGCTGGGCGGCATAGCGCTTGGCGAAGTCGTCGCGCTCCAGCATGCGGGCGACGGTGTGCTGGCCGGCGAGGCGGATCATGTCCGCCGCGCCCATCCTGCCGAACCATTCGGAATTGAAGCGGACTTCCGTCCTTTCGCGGTCCAGCACCTTGAAGACCTGCTCCTCGTAGGTGCGGGCATTGGCCAGCACGTCCTCGCGGGTGAGCGGCTTGCGGGTGACGTTCTTGCCCGTGGGGTCGCCGATCATCCCGGTGAAATCGCCGATCAGGAAGATCACCTGGTGCCCCAGGTCCTGGAACTGCCGCATCTTGTTGAGCAGGACGGTGTGGCCCAGATGAAGATCGGGCGCCGTCGGGTCGAACCCCGCCTTCACGCGCAACGGGCGACCCAGCTTCAGGCGCGCCTCCAGTTCTTCGGGTTTGAGGATTTCGTCGGCACCACGGCCGATCAGGGCAAGAGCTTCAGCGGAAGACACAGGGAACAGTTCCAGTCGGGGGCCCGTGAAGGGCGAGTCAGTGAAGTGAAGTTACCGTTAAATGTAGGTAAACAGTGATACCTATCAAAAAAGCCATTTGACTCAATGGTTTGACGCGAAGTCTTCGCGTGTCTATGGTACGCCGATTGGGGCTTTGCCTTGGCCCCGGGGTGCGACCTTGATGCAAACTCATGGGGGCGGCAACAGCCGCAAGCAACAGTTCCGCGAGCGCCTTGGCGTGCTTCGGGAAACCGCCGTGAAGCGGCACCTGCCGGAAGGCCGCTGGACGCGCCGCCACTGGATCCACGCCAGTCTGTTCACCACCATCGGCGTGTTGATGGCCACCATCGTGCCGGGCTTCTCCAGCGCCATCCAGGCGCCGGTCTCCCAGCCCCGCAACACCCTGCTGCTCGAACTGCCCGAATTGTCCGCCGCGCGCCAGGCCGGTACGGCCGGCGACAGTTGGCAGGTGGTGCGGGTGAAGCCTGGGCAGACCATGGGGGCGATCTTCGAGGAACTGGGCATCCCGGCCGCCACGCTGCACCGCATCCTGGAGAACAGCGATGCGAAGAAGGCGCTGACGCGCCTGAAACCGGGCACCGAGATCGCCTTCGACCTGCCTGTCACCGGCGGCCTGCGCACGCTGCGCTACGACCGCGACCCCAGCCATCGCGTGGAACTGCTGGTCGGCACCGACAAGATCACCGAGCGGGTCATCGCGCGCGAGACGACCACCCGCACCGTCGTGCTGAGCGGCAAGGTGGGGCGTTCGCTGAACCGGTCGGCGCGCAAGGCGGGACTGACCTCGGCCAACATCAACTCGATGACCGACGAGATCTTCAAGTACGACATCGACTTCAACTCCGACCTGGGGCCGGACGACCGCTTCAGCGTGGTGGTCGAACAGACTTGGCGCGAAGGCGAGCTGATCAGCACCGGACCGGTGCAGGCGGCCACCTTCACCGTCGACGGGAAGCTGTACTCCGGCTTCCGTTTCACCCGTCCGGGCGGCAAGCCGGAGTACTTCACCGCCGCCGGCCGGCCGCTGAAGAAGAACTTCATCCGCATGCCCATCGCCTATGCGCGCATGAGCTCCAAGTTCGGTGCGCGACGCCATCCCGTGCTGGGCACCATGCGCATGCACAAGGGCGTGGACTATGCGGCGTCCACGGGCACGCCGATCATGGCGGCAGGCGATGGGCGCGTGCAGTTCGCCGGCTGGCAGGGCGGCTATGGGCGCACCGTCATCCTGGACCACGGCCGCGGCCACACCACGCTGTATGCGCACATGTCGCGGCTGGGCAAGATCAAGCCGGGCCAGCGCGTGGCGCAGGGCACCGTGATCGGCTACGTCGGTACCACGGGCCTGTCCACCGGCCCCCACCTGCATTACGAGTTCCGCATCAATGGGGCGCACCGCAACCCGCTGTCGGTGACGATGCCGCCACCCGAGCCGCTGTCCGGGGCCCAGCTGGCCGCGTTCCGTACGTACACCTCGAACGCGCTGGCGCGCATCCGCACCGTCGAGGACATCATCTACGCCGATGTCGGTCCCGCCGAAGACGCGGCGAAGCCGGCCACCACCGTGGCGGCCGCCAAGCCTGCCGCTGGCAGGAAGAACGGCAAGGGCTGACCCGGCCGCACGTGGCGGGATATCCGAAAAGGCGGGACACTGTCCCGCCTTTTTCTTTGCCCGACCCTTCCGCATGACCGAAGCCACCGATGCCCCCGTCTCCGAGCTCTACCTGGGCCTGATGTCGGGCACCAGCGCCGATGGCATCGATGCCGCCCTGGTCCGGTTCGAGGGCGAAGGGCGTGCGCTCGGCTGCCGGCTGGTGCATGGCCGCACGTTCGCCTGGGACGAGGCCACACGCGCCCGGCTGGTCGCACTGGGCCAGGGCGCGGACAACGTGTCGCTGGACGCGCTCGGTGCGCTGGATGCGACCGTGGCGCAGGCCTTCGCCGAGGCAGCCCTGGCGCTGCTTCAGGACGCCGGCGTACCGCGCGGCCGCGTGCGGGCGATCGGCTCCCACGGCCAGACCATCCGCCACCGTCCGCATGCCGACCCTCCCTTCACCTGGCAGCTGGGCGATGGCAATGTCATCGCCGAGCGCAGCGGCATCGACACCGTGGCCGATTTCCGCCGCCGCGACGTGGCCGCCGGTGGCCAGGGCGCGCCGCTGATGCCCGCCTTCCACGCCGCGCTGCTGGGGTCGGCGCAGGAAGACCGGGCGGTGCTCAACCTGGGCGGCATCGCCAATTTCACCCTGCTGCCGGTGGGCGGGGAGGTCCGCGGCTTCGACACCGGCCCGGCGAATGCACTGATGGATGCCTGGTGCGAGCGCCACACCGGCCGCGCCTACGATGCCGATGGCGCCTTCGCGGCCAGCGGACAGGTCAACGCGGCGCTGCTGGCCCGCCTGCTGGCCGAGCCGTGGTTCGCACTGCCGCCGCCCAAGAGCACCGGCCGCGAACATTTCCACCTGGACTGGTTGCAGGCGCGCATGGACGGCACCGTCGTGCCCGCCGCCGACGTGCAGGCGACCCTGCTGGACCTGACCGCCCGCACGGTGGCCGATGCGCTGCAGATGACGCAGCCGGACACCCGCCGCGTGCTGGTCTGCGGGGGTGGCGTGCGGAATGCGGTGTTGATGGCCCGACTGGCCGCCTACCTGCCGCAGGCCATCGTGGAGTCGACCGCCCTGCACGGCCTGGAACCGGACTACGTGGAAGCGATGGGCTTTGCGTGGCTGGCCCGCGAAACGCTGGCGGGCCGTCCCGGCAACCTGCCCGCCGTCACCGGCGCCTCGGGGCGCCGTGTGCTGGGCACGGTGTATCCGGCCTAGAAGCCCTTGCCGGGCGGCACGTCCTTCAGGGCGCTGATGGCTTCGGCCAGCGCGTTGACTTCGCGATCGTCGAAGCCGCCGCGCACTTCGGCCTCGCATACGAACAGGCCCTGCTCCAGCAGGTTGAAGATGGTGTCGTGGATCGGCCAGCCGCGGGCCTGCGAGACGCGCCGGATGCGCTCGGCGAGGATCGGATCCACGTCCTTCAGCACGATGTCGGTCATTGCCCCGTCCCCTGCATGCCCCATGGGCAGACTGTAGCGCAAGCGCTCAGTCCGCCGCCGGCCCTGGCGGTGGCGCGGCGCCACTGGCCGGCTCATGGTCGCCGCCGAAGCGGATGCGCGGCACCAGCCAGAAGAACAGCAGCGCGGCGGGCACCGACGCCAGTGCCGTGATCCAGAAATACGGCGCGTAGCCGGTCTGTTCCACGATGCTGCCGGACACTGCGCTCAACAACTTGCCCGGCAGCATCACCAGCGATGAGAACAGCGCGTACTGCGTCGCGGTGAACCGCTGGTTCACGAGCGCGGACAGGAACGCCACCAGCGTGGTGCCCTGGAAGCCCTGCGCCAGATTCTCGCCGGAGATCACCAGCGTGAGCTTCCACACATCGCCATCGGCACCGACCAGCCACACATACAGCAGGTTGCTGATCGCGCCCAGCACCACGCCGACGAACAGGGGCCACTTCACGCCCCAGCGCGCGATGGCGATGCCGGCAAGGAAGACGCCGGCCAAGCCCACCCAGATGCCGTAGAACTTGGTAACCGCCGCGATCTCGGTCTTGGTGAAGCCTTCGCCCAGGTAGAACGGCGCCATGATGCCGCCGCCCAGCGACTGGTCCGAGACCTTCGCCAGCAGGATGAAGGCCAGCAGGGCGGCGGCCAGCGGGGCGCCGAAGCGGCGGAAGAAATCCAGGAACGGTTCGACCACCCCTTCCTGCAGGCCTGCGGCCCAGGTGGTCATCTTCACCCGGACCACGCTGGGCTCGGAGGCCAGCAGCACGGCCACCACGGGGATCAGCATGAACACGGCCATGGCCATGTATACCTGCGGCCACGGCACATGGTCGGCCAGTACCAGCGCCAGCATGCCGGTGATGATCAGGGCGATGCGGTAGCCCAGCGAGTAGGTGGCCAGCAGCGCGCCCTGCGATTCCTGCGGCGCGATCTCGATGCGGTAGGCATCCACCGCGATGTCCAGGGTGGCGCCGGCGAATGCCGTCATCAGGGTGACCCAGATGAAGGGCGCCAGCCGGCCGGGTGTCAGGTGCGCCATCAGCAACAGTCCGACGATGACCACCGCCAGTGCGAACAGCAGCCAACCGCGCCGCTGGCCCAACCGCCCGATGAGCGGCAAACGCCAGCGGTCCACCAGCGGTGCCCACAGGAACTTCAGCGTATAGCTCAGGCCGGCGCTCGCGATCAGGGTGATGTTCTTCAGTTCCAGCCCGTTCTCGGTCAGCCAGTAGGCCAGCGTGCCGGCCACCAGCAGGAACGGCATGCCCGAGGCGAAGCCGAAGAAGAACATCGTCCACGCCGACGGTTGCGCGAACGCGCGCCAGACCGAGGGCTTGGATGGGCGATCGCGGGCGGAGACCGTCATCAGGCGTAGTCCACCGTGAAGGGCGCATGGTCGGAGAAGCGCTGCTCGCGGTAGATCGAGCAGGCCTTGAGGCGGTCGCGCAGCGACGGGGTGACGAACTGGTAGTCGATCCGCCACCCCACGTTGTTGGCGCGCGCGGCGCCGCGGTTGCTCCACCAAGTGTAATCCTGGCCTTCCGGATGCAGCACGCGGTAGGCATCGACCCAGCCGCCGTCGTCCACGCACAGCCCGTTCAACCAGTCGCGCTCGGGCGGCAGGCAGCCGGAGTTCTTCTGGTTGCTGGTCCAGTTCTTGATGTCCAGCCGGCTGCGCACGATGTTCCAATCGCCGCACAGCACGTAGTGGCGGCCACTGCGGCGCCATTCGTCCAGCACCGGCGCCAGCCACTCCATGACCTTGAACTTGAACCCCTGGCGCTCCTCGCCCGACGAGCCGGACGGGATGTAGAACGAGACCACGCTCAGATCGCCGAAGCGCGCCTCGATGTAGCGCCCCTCGTCGTCGAACGGGCCCCAGCCCAGGGCCGTGCGCACTTCATCGGGCTCGCGCCGGGCGTAGATCGCCACGCCGCTGTAACCCTTCTTGGTGGTGGCGTCGCGGAACCAGGCCTTGTAGCCGGCCGGCAGGAACGCGGGCCCGGCCAGCTGGTGTTCCTGCGCCTTGGTCTCCTGCACGCACAGCACGTCGGCGTCCTGCGCGGCGAACCAGTCGAAGAAACCCTTGGTGGCCGCCGAGCGCAGGCCGTTGGCGTTGAAGCTGATGATGCGCATGGGTACGTCGTTCGTCGGAAACCGGGCAAGCGTACCCGAACCGGCGCCCGGACCGCGCGGCGCGCGGGCCGCGGCGGTTATCCTGTCCCCATCCCGTTCAGTCCCGTCCCCATGACCGACCATCGCGCCCGCTTCCTCCAACTCGCCCTGCATGCGCAGGCCCTACGCTTCGGCCAGTTCACGCTGAAGTCGGGCCGGCAGAGCCCCTATTTCTTCAATGCCGGCCGTTTCGACAGCGGCTCGCTGCTGGCCGGCCTGGCCGCCTGCTATGCCGACGCGATCGAAGAGGCCGGGTTGCAGTTCGACCTGCTGTTCGGCCCGGCCTACAAGGGCATCCCGCTGGCGACGGCGCTGGCCTGCGAGTTCGCCCGCCGCGGGCGCGACCTGCCCGTGGCCTTCAACCGCAAGGAAGCCAAGGACCACGGCGAGGGCGGCCTGCTGATCGGCGCGCCCTTGGAAGACCGGCGCGTGCTGGTCGTCGACGACGTGATCACCGCCGGCACCGCGATCCGCGAGGCGCTGGGCCTGATCCGCGCCGGTGGCGGCACTCCGGCCGGGATCGTCGTCGCGCTCGACCGCCAGGAAGTGCTGGGCGAACCGGGCGCGACAGCGCCGCGCCGTTCGGCGGCGCAATCGGTCGCCGCGGAAACCGGCGTTCCCGTGGTGGCCGTGGCCAACCTGCACGACCTGCTTGCATTTGCCGGCGAAAGCGCCGACCTTGTCCGCCATCGCGACGACCTGCTGGCCTACCGGGCCCGCTACGGCAGCGCGACCCAGGACTGATGCAGCAGGGGGCTGCCATGACCGTCCGCACATCCATCCTGCTGGCCACCGCCGCGCTGGTGGCGATGCCCTGCGCGCTGGCGCAGGACAAGGGCGCGGCCGGCGCCAAGAAGCTGTTCTGCTGGCAGGAGAAGGGCCAGCGCGTCTGCAGCGACGCCCTGCCGGCCGACGCCGTGAATGCCGCGCGCGACGAGATCAGCGCCAGCAGCGGCCTGCGCACGGGTGGCGTGGAGCGCGCCCTGACCGCCGAGGAGCGCGCCCAGGCCGCCATCCAGGCCCAGCAGCGGCAGATGGATGCGGCCGCCGCCGAGACCCGCCGCCGCACCGATGCGGCCATGCTGCTGTCGTACCGCAGCGAGGAGGACCTGCGCCGCGTGTTCAACGAACGCACGGCCATCGTCGACAACAACGTGCAGACCGCGCGCTACAACGCGGTCAGCCTGCGCGAAGGCCTGATCAGCCTGCTGCAGACCGCCGGCGACCGCGAGCTGGCCGGCAAGCCGGTCACCGCCGAAATGGCCGCGGCGATCCATCAGCGCCATGCCGAACTGGTGCGTACCCGCCGCCTGCAGCAGAGTTTCGAAAGCCAGCGTGCCGAGCTGGACGTGGAGATCGCCGACACCCTGCAGCGCTTCCGCGCGATGAAGGGCGTCACGGCCGAGCAGGCCGAAGCCGCCGCCACCGCCCCGTCCGACGCCACCGCCGACGCGCAGGCGCCCGCCCGCCGCTGATCCGCCTTCGAAACCGGCGCGGTACCGGGCCCCGGACACGACAACGCCGGGCATGCCCGGCGTTGTCGGCTTGGCGTTGCGGCGACGGGCTCAGAACGTCATGGTCAGTTCCGGTGCCAGCGCCTGCAGGCGCGTGCGGAACTCGTCCTTGATGCGCTCCAGCGCCGCCGTATTGTCCGCCTCGAAGCGCAGCACCAGGATCGGCGTGGTGTTGGAGGCGCGTACCAGGCCCCAGCCATCGTCCCAATCCGCGCGCAGGCCGTCGATGGTGGACAGGCGCGCACCTTCGAAGCTGGCGCCCTCGACGAACCGCGCCACGATCTCGTGCGGCGTGCCGGCCGGCACATCCACCTTGATCTCCGGCGTGGACACGCCGTCAGGCAGCGCCGCCAGCACCTCGGAAGGCGTCTCGGCCCGGTTGGCGAGGATCTCCAGCAGGCGGGCCGCCGAATAGAGTCCGTCGTCGAACCCGTACCAACGCTCCTGGAAGAAGAAATGCCCGCTCATCTCGCCGGCCAGTTCGGCGCCGCTCTCGCGCATCTTCGCCTTGATCAGCGAGTGCCCGGTCTTCCACATCATCGGCGTGCCGCCGTGGCGCAGCACCCACCCCTGCAGCTTTCCGGTGCACTTCACGTCGTAGATGATCAGCGCGCCGGGATTGCGTTCCAGCACGTCGGCGGCGAACAGCATCAGCAGCCGGTCGGGGAAGATCACCTCGCCTTCTTTGGTCACCACGCCCAGGCGGTCGCCGTCGCCGTCGAAGGCCAGGCCGATGTCGGCATCGAAGCGCTTGACCGTCTGGATCAGGTCCTCGAGGTTGTGCGGCTCGCTGGGGTCGGGGTGGTGGTTGGGGAAGGTGCCATCGACTTCGCAGTACAGCGGGATGACATCCGCGCCGATCGCCTCCAGCAGCTGCGGCGCGATGTCGCCGGCCACGCCGTTGCCGGCATCCACCACCACCTTCAGCGGCCGCTCCAGCTGCACGTCGTCGGCGATGCGCTGGATGTAGTCGGCCGACACGTCGCGCTGCTGCAGGTCGCCGGGCACGTTGGCCACGTGCAGGCGGTTGTCGCGGATGCGTTCGTACAGGTCGGTGATCGCATCGCCGGACAGCGTCTGCCCGCCGACCACGATCTTGAACCCGTTGTAGTCCGGCGGGTTGTGGCTGCCGGTCACCGCCACGCTGCTGCCGGTGCGCAGGTGGTAGGCGGCGAAGTACGCCACCGGCGTGGGCGCCAGGCCGATGTCGATGACGTTGCGCCCGGCCTTGCGCAGGCCGGTGATCAGCCCGCCCACCAGATCGGGACCGGACAGGCGCCCGTCGCGCCCGACCACGATGTCGGCCAGGTCCTCTTCGCGCATCACCGACCCGATCGCCAGGCCGATCAGTTCGGCCACCTCGATGTTCAGCGTCTTTCCGACGACGCCACGGATGTCGTAGGCGCGGAAGATGCCGGGGTCCACCTCGACCGCGCTGCGGTCGGGGGGACGACCCTCTTCCTGCGCGCGGGCCTCGCGGGTGGCGGGCGTCGGCGGCGGTTCGCGCAGCAGTGCCTCACCCAGGGTGGGCTCGTCGGTTTCGTCCATGGTCGCGCCTTTCTTTCCGAACCGGGGCAGGCGGATGCCGCCTCGCGCCACCAGCAGCGCCAGTACCGCCAGCGCCGCCAGCAGGCCGCCCGCCACCAGTGCGGGAATCGCGCCCAGGCCCAGCGGCCCCGGCTCGCTGTCCGGCACCGCGGTGGCCACGCGCAGGCCGGTCTTGCCGACCGTGTGCGCCATGCGTTCGGCGCCATCCTGCAGGCCGGCATTGCCGCGCTCGCGCACGCTGAAAGCCCCCTGCCGCAGCGCCAGGTAGCCGCCCGCGGGCACGGCCACGCCGTCGAATCCGCCGGTCAGCTGCGCCAGGGGCAGGCGCACGTACACCACGCCCTGTGGAACGGCCGCCGCCAGGCCGAAGGCCGTGGCCTTGCCATCCTTCACCACCCGGGCCGCCACGGCATCGCCCTGCATGCCCGCCTCGAGCAGCGCGAGCTTGCTGAAGCCGAAGGCCGGCGCGTCGGCATAGGCCGACTCCAGCGCGCCATCGTGGATCTCGACATGCTCCACGCCCGCCCATCCCTCGCGCAGCGCTGCGACGGCGGCGCCGGTGTCGTTGCGGTCCAGGGCGGCCTTCACCGGTGCCGACGCCAGGCGCTGGGCCAGCTGTCCTGTCTGCGCGCGGTAGGCGCTCTCCACGGCCGAGGCCGCCGCGTCGCGGGCGCGCTGCATGTCGTCGAGCAGGGCCGCATCGCGCCATTGCCGCACCCCGCTCCAGGCCAGCAGGCCGGCCAGCAGCAGCAACAGCAGCGCCAGCAGCGGCAGCGCACGCCGCGTATCGCCCACGGGAATCCGCGGACGCTTGTCGTTGGTCGTGTTCATCGGCTCATCCCCTGTCACCGCACGCCGGTGTGGCCGAAACCACCCGTCCCCCGTGCGCTGTCGGCGAAAGTATCCACCACCTGCAGGCTCACGCGCACGACCGGCAGCACCATGACCTGGGCGATGCGGTCGCCCGGCTGGATGGTGAAGGCCTCGTGCCCGCGATTCCAGACGCTGATCAGCAGCGGCCCCTGGTAGTCGGCGTCGATCAGCCCGGTGCCGTTGCCCAGCACGATGCCGTGCCGGTGGCCCAGCCCCGAGCGGGGCAGCACCACCGCGCACAGCTGCGGGTCGCCCAGGTGCAGGGCGATGCCGCTGGGCACCAGCGCGGCGTCCCCCGGCTCCAGCACCAGCGGCGCATCCAGCGCCGCGCGCAGGTCCATGCCGGCGCTGGCCTCGGTGGCATAGGCCGGCAACGGCCATTCGTCGCCGAAACGGGGGTCCAGCAGCTTCACTTCCACCGCGCGGGATGCGCTCATGCGTTCAGTCGCTCCACGATCAGGTCCATCAGTTCGTCCGCCAGCTGCGTCTTGGGTGCCGAGGCGAAACTGCGCTCGCCTTCCTTCCAGTAGGCCGTCATCGCGTTCTGGTCGCTCTCGAACCCGCCATCTGCGATGCCCACGCGGTTGGCCACGATCATGTCCAGCCGCTTGGCTTCCAGCTTGCGGCGAGCGTACTCGGCCACGTTGTTGGTCTCGGCGGCGAAGCCCACCACCAGCCTGAGCGCCTGCGTCTGCGCCGCGACCTCGGCCAGGATGTCCGGCGTACGCACCAGGTCCAGCGCCAGCGATTCGCTGGATTTCTTGATCTTGTCGGCGGCCGGCTCGCGCGGGGTGTAGTCGGCCACGGCGGCGGCGCCGATGTAGAGGTCGGCAGGCAGGGCGGCGAACACCGCCTGGTGCATCTGCGCGGCGGAACGCACATCCACGCGGGTCACGCCCGGCGGCGTGGGCAGGTGCACGGGGCCGGCGACCAGGGTGACCGCCGCGCCCCGTTTCGCGGCGCTGGCGGCGACAGCGAAGCCCATCTTGCCGCTGCTGCGGTTGCCCAGGTAGCGGACCGGGTCCAGGTCCTCGTAGGTGGGCCCCGCGCTGACCACCACCTTCAGTCCGGCCAGGTCCTGCGGCACCGGCGGGGCATCGCCGGCGCGGGCGGCCAGTGCGGCCACGATCTCGCCAGGCTCGGCGAGCCGGCCGGGACCGGATTCGCCCTCGGCCAGCGGCCCGTCGTTCGGCCCCACCACCCGCACGCCACGGCTGCGCAGCGTGGCCAGGTTGGCCTGGGTGGCGGGATGCTCCCACATGCGGTGGTTCATCGCCGGCGCGACCATGACCGGCGCGGTGGTCGCCAGGCACAAGGTGGTGACCAGGTCGTCGGCCAGCCCATGCGCCAGGCGTGCCATCAGGTCGGCGGTGGCGGGCGCGACGATCACCTGGTCCGCCCAGCGTGCCAGTTCGATATGGCCCATGGCCTGCTCGGCCGCGCTGTCCCAGAGGGACGTGCGGGTGGGGTATCCGGACAGCGCCTGGAAGCTCAGCGGCGTGACGAACTGCTGCGCCCCGGCGGTCATGGCGACCTGCACCTGCGCCCCCGCATCGCGCAGACGGCGCACCAGTTCAAGCGCCTTGTAGGCGGCAATGCCGCCCCCCACGCACAGCAGCAGGCGGCGTCCCGCCAGGCCCTGTGTCTTGTCCCATCCCGTCACGTCGGCCCATTCCTACGTCGATACAGGCGATTAGCTTACCCGAACGGCCGTGGACGCCCGATGCCGTACCGCTCACGCATCCACGACAGTACGCCCATGCACATCCGCGCCTGGCCCCACGAGGAACGTCCCCGCGAAAAGCTGCTGGCACGGGGTGCCGGCAGCCTCAGCGACGCCGAACTGCTGGCGATCTTCCTCGGCTCGGGCCTGCACGGCCGCGACGCCGTCGCCACGGCGCGCGAACTGCTCGCCCAGCATGGCCCGCTGCGTGTCCTGCTGGAACGCCCCCCGTCCGAGCTGACCACGCTGCCCGGCCTGGGCCCGGCCCGCGCCTGCGCCCTGGCCGGGGCACTGGAACTGGGCAACCGCCTGCTGCACGCCTCGCTGGAACGTGGCGACGCCGTCAGCGATCCGGAGGCCGCCGGCCGCTATTTCGCGCAGCGGCTGCGGGGACGGCGGCAGGAAGTGTTCGCCGCCCTGTTCCTCGACACCCGCCACCGCGTGCTGGGGTTCGAGGAACTGTTCCAGGGCTCGGTGGACAGCGCCGAAGTGCATCCCCGCGAGGTCGCGCGGCGCGCGCTGGCCATCAACGCCACCGCCCTGATCGTGGGGCACAACCATCCCTCCGGATGCGCAGAACCGTCCGCCGCCGATCGTGCCGTCACCCAGCGCCTGAAGCAGGCGCTGGCGCTGGTCGAGGTGCGCCTGCTGGACCATTTCGTCGTCGGCGACGGGCCGCCGCAGTCGATGGCGGCGCGTGGCTGGGTCTGAACGGCCGGAGCACCACACCGGCCTGAACGCGACGATCCCACGCAGAGACCGGGAAAACCTAGAATAGGCGGTTCCCACGCAACACGACGGTCTCCCGTGAAAGCTTCCCTCCGCGCCTTGATCGCCCAGGGCATCGACGCCCTGCGCTCCGCCGGCACCCTGCCGGCCGACACCGCCACGCCGGATTTCGTGGTCGAGCGCCCCAAGACCCGCGAACACGGCGACTTCGCCACCAATGCCGCCATGCAACTGGCCAAGGCCGCGCGCAGCAATCCGCGCGCCATCGCCACCGCGCTGGTCGCCGCATTGCCGGCCAGCGACGAGGTGGCCAAGGTGGAGATCGCCGGCCCGGGCTTCATCAATTTCCACCTCAGCCCCGGCGCCTACCAGCGCGAAGTCGCCACCGCGCTGGCGCAAGGCAGCGCCTATGGCCGCAACGGGCGCGGCGCGGGCCGCACGGTGGGCGTGGAATACGTCTCCGCCAACCCGACCGGCCCGCTGCATGTGGGCCATGGCCGCGCCGGCGCGATCGGCGACTGCATCGCGCGCGTGCTGGCGGCCAACGGCTGGAACGCCCAGCGCGAGTTCTACTACAACGATGCCGGCGTGCAGATCGACAACCTGGCCAAGTCCACCCAGGCGCGTGCGCTGGGCAAGTCGCCCGACAGCGAGGGCTGGCCGGAAGACGGTTACCGCGGCGACTACATCGCCGACGTCGCTCAGGCCTACCTGGCCGGCGACTCGGTCGAGGTCGAAGGCCACGTGGTCACCGGTGCGAAGGACCCGCAGGACCTGGACGCCATCCGCCGCTTCGCCGTGGCCTACCTGCGCCGGGAGCAGAACCTGGACCTGGCGGCGTTCGGCGTATCGTTCGACCGCTACTTCCTGGAAAGCTCGCTGTACGCCGACCACAAGGTCGAGGAAACCGTGCGCAAACTGGTCGCCTCCGGCCACACCTACGAAGAAGGCGGCGCGCTGTGGCTGAAGTCCACCGACTTCGGCGACGACAAGGACCGCGTGATGCGCAAGTCCGACGGCACCTACACCTACTTCGTGCCGGACGTGGCCTATCACCTGTCCAAGTGGCAGCGCGGCTACGAGCGCGCCATCACCGAGCTGGGCGCCGACCACCACGGCTCGCTGGCCCGCGTGAAGGCCGGCCTGCAGGCGCTGGGCGAGGGCATCCCGCCGGGCTATCCCGAATACGTGCTGCACCAGATGGTCACGGTGATGCGCGGTGGCGAGGAAGTGAAGCTGTCCAAGCGTGCAGGCAGCTACTTCACCCTGCGCGACCTGATCGAAGAAACCAGCGCCGACGCCACGCGCTGGTTCCTGATCGCGCGCAAGCCCGATTCGCAACTGACCTTCGACATCGACCTGGCCCGCCAGCAGAGCAACGACAACCCGGTGTTCTACGTGCAGTACGCGCACGCCCGCGTCTGCAGCCTGCTGCGGCAGGCCGGCGAGAAGGGGTACGCCTACGACCAGGCCAACGGCCTGGCCAACCTGGCGCGACTGGACGACGACACCTCGCTGCAGCTGATGGTGGAGCTGTCGCGCTATCCGGAAGTGGTGGAGGCCGCCGGCGATGCGCTGGAGCCGCACCTCGTGGCGCAATACCTGCGCGAGTTGGCCTATGCTTTCCACACCTGGTACGCCGGCACGCCGGTGCTGATCGACGATGCGGCCGCGCGCGACGCGCGCCTGGCCCTGGCCCTGGCGGTCCGCCAGGCGCTGGCCAACGGACTGGACCTGTTGGGCGTCAGCGCGCCCGAGAAGATGTAAGCGGAGAAGCAGTACATGGCAGCAAGACGCGGCAAGAACCAGGCCACCCGCAATTCCGGCCACGCCACCCCCGCCTGGGTATGGCTGGTGCTGGGCCTGTTGATCGGCCTGGCGGTGTATTTCATCGTGCCGGGCCTGGGCAAGAAGGACGGCGACAGCTTCTTCCGCCCGCAACCCAACCCGGACGCGCAGCCCGCGCCGATCGACAGCGCCGACGTGGAAGCGGTGGTGCCCGAGGCGCCCGCCGGCGACGCGCCGGCCACCGCCGCGACGCCCGACGAGGCCGGCACGAAGGAAACGCAGTACGACTTCTACACCCTGCTGCCCGGCAAGGAAGTGCAGATGTCCGATGCGGAACTCGCCGCCAGCGCACGCGAGGAAGAAGCCCGCAAGGCACGCGCCGCGCTGAGCGGCCAGTCGACGGCCGTCGTGCCGACGCCTGCCGGCAACGACGCCGCACAGCCTGCGCCGATCGACGAGACGCCGACGCCCCGCGCGACCGCGGAAACGCCGCGCGCCTCCGACACCGCTCCGGCGCCCAAGCCCGCCACCACGGTGGCCGGTACCGACAGCGGTGCGCGCTACATCCTGCAGGCCGGCGCCTTCGGCGCATCCGGCGATGCCGAGGCCACCAAGGCCAAGATCGCCATGCTGGGCCTGAGCGCCCGCGTGGAATCGGCGCAGATCAACGGCAAGACCGTCTACCGCGTCCGCATGGGGCCTTACGGCACCGCCAGCGAACTGGCCGAAGCCAAGCAGAAGCTCGCCAGCGGCGGCCTGCCCGCGATGGCGGTGAAGGCGCAGTGAGCCGCCTTCGGCCCTGGCAGCGCATGGTGCTTGCCACGGTGATGGTGCTCGCCGCGCTGCTGCTCGCGTCCTGGACCGCGTCGCGGTTCCTGCCGCCCGCCTGGCAACAGATGGTGCCCACACCACTGGGCTACCTCGCCCCGGTCAGCTATCTGGTCACCACCGCCTGCATGGCGCTTGGCGGGGCCATCGCCGGGCGGCGTTTCCTGGTGGTCGCACTGGGCCTGACGTTCGCCCTGTGGATCGCCACCTTCGTGCTGTTGGCCAACATCGCGCTGCCGGCTGCCGATGGCGGCCACCCGCTGGCGGCCATCTTGCGCATGAATGCCGCCAGCGCCGTGCTGTCGCTCGCCGCGGCGGCGCTGGGCACCCACCTGGGTACCCGCTGGCAGGCGCTGCGCGCGACCGCCTGACCCGACCCTCTTCTCTCCTGCCGCAGGATCGCCCATGACCCGCACCGCCCTCATCACCGGCGCCACTTCAGGCTTCGGTGCCGCTGCCGTCCGCCGCTTCGTGGCCGCCGGGTGGCGTGTCATCGCCACCGGACGCCGCGCCGATCGCCTGCAGGCGCTGGTGGACGAACTGGGCGCAGACACGGTGCATGCCGCCGCGTTCGACATCCGCGACGAAGCGGCCCTGGACGCCGCGCTCGCTGCGTTGCCCATCGCCTTCCGCGACATCGACCTGCTGGTCAACAACGCCGGACTGGCGCTGGGCACGGCGCCGGCGCAGCAGGCGTCGCTGGAGGACTGGCGCACGATGATCCAGACCAACGTACTGGCCCTGGTCACGGTCACCCGCCGGCTGCTGCCCCAGCTGGTGGAGCGAAAGGGCGCCATCATCAACATCGGTTCGATCGCCGGCAGCTACCCGTACCCGGGCGGCAACACCTACGGCGGCACCAAGGCCTTCGTCCGCCAGTTCTCGCTGGGCCTGCGCAGCGACCTGCACGGCACCGGCGTGCGGGTGACCGACATCGAGCCCGGCATGGCCGAGACCGAGTTCACCCTGGTGCGAACGCATGGCGACCAGGCCGCGTCGGACAAGCTGTACGCCGGGGCGCAGCCGATGACGGCCGAGGACATCGCCGAACAGATCTTCTACGTCGCCACCCTGCCGCCGCACCTCAACATCAACCGGCTGGAAATCATGCCGGTGACGCAATCCTTCGCCGGCTTCCAGGTCGCGCGCGATGCGTAGAGCGGAGCTTGCTCCGCTGCTCTCCGGACGCTTCCCGTGATGCCGGTTCCTCGCGGGTCGAGCAGGCTCGACTCCACGAGGTCCGGGGCACGTACCCTCAACCCAGCGGTTCGTCCGACAGGTAGGTGTAACCGGTGAGGCCGGCTTCCAGTGCCGCGGACAGCGCCGTGGACTCCTCGGCGGACAGCTTGGCTTCTTCCACGCGGGCGCGATACACCGCACGCAGGTCGTCCAGCCTGTAGCCCACGTAGTCGAGCATCACGTCGGTGGTGTCGCCGCGGCGCTGCTGGGTGATCCGGTAGCCGGTGCCGGCGTCGGCGCTGACTTCCACCGCATCGGTATCGCCGAACAGGTTGTGGATGTCGCCGAGGATTTCCTGGTACGCGCCCACCAGGAAGATGCCCAGGCGATAGCTTTCGCCGGGCTTCAAGGCATGCAGCGGCAGCGAGGAATCCAGGCCCTCGTTCTCCACATAGGTCTTCACCATGCCGTCGGAGTCGCAGGTCATGTCCGCGATGATGCCGCGCCGCGCCGGCGCCTCGTCCAGGCGCTCGATCGGCACGATGGGAAACACCTGGTCGATCGCCCACACGTCGGGAATCGACTCGAACACGCTGAAGTTGACGAAGTACTTGTCGACCAGGCGCTCGTTGAGTTCATCCAGCAGGTCGCGGTGGCTGCGCTCGTCGCTGCTCAGGCGCGCGCGCACGGCATGGGCGATGGCGTAGAACAGGTCGTCGATGCGCGCACGGTGGACCAGATCGATCTGGCCCAGCGCATACAGCGACAGCCCTTCGCTGTGGTGGTGCTGGGCCTCGTGGAACAGCTCCACGGCCGGCCGCGTATCCAGCTCGCCGTGGATCTCGCGCAGGTGGCGGATC
Organism: Pseudoxanthomonas sp. F37; assembly: GCF_022965755.1. NCBI lineage: Bacteria > Pseudomonadati > Pseudomonadota > Gammaproteobacteria > Lysobacterales > Lysobacteraceae > Pseudoxanthomonas > Pseudoxanthomonas sp. F37. The sequence goes on from NZ_CP095187.1 coordinate 3,717,095, forward strand.
ACCGCCGGTTCGTCGTCGTGCGCCGGCGGCACGCGGCCTTCCGGCGCCTGCTCGACTTCGGACACGTTGACCACCAGCACGGCGTGGTGGGCGGTCATCGCGCGGCCACATTCGGTAACGATGCGCGGCGGTGCCAGGCCGTGCTGCTCGCAGGCTTCGGCCAGCGGCTGCACGATGTTGCTGGCGTACTGGCCGATGCCGTAGTTGATGGAGCAGTAACTGCGCGAACGCGTGCCTTCGTAGTCGATGCCCAGACCGCCGCCGACGTCGACATGGCTGATGCTGGCGCCCAGCTTCGACAGCTCGATGAAATAGCGCGTCGCCTCGCGCATGCCGTTGGCGATGTCGCGCACGTTGCTGATCTGCGAGCCCATGTGGAAATGCAGCAGGTTCAGCGTGTCCTGCAGGCCCACCTCGCGCAGCTGCTTCCACAGGTCCAGCACCTGGCGCGGAGACAGGCCGAACTTGGCCTTGTCGCCCCCGCTGTTCTGCCACTTGCCCGCGCCCAGCGTGGCCAGGCGCATGCGCACGCCAAGACCGGGCTTCACGCCCAGCGCGCGCGACTCCTCGATCACCAGCGCCAGCTCGGACGGCTTCTCGATGACGATGAAGGTCTGCAGGCCCAGCTTGCGGCCGATCAGCGCCAGGCGGATGTATTCGCGGTCCTTGTAACCGTTGCAGACGATCAGCCCGCCCGGGCGCGACAGCGCCAGCACGGCCATCAGCTCCGGCTTGCTGCCGGCCTCCAGGCCGAAGCCCTCGCCCGCGTGCGCAGCCAGCGTGCCGGCGACGCCGCGGTGCTGGTTGACCTTGATCGGGTAGACGGCGGTGTAACCGCCCCTGTAGTCCCAGTCGGCCTGCGCCTGCGCGAACGCGGCCTGCAGCCTGCCCAGGCGATCGCCCAGGATGTCCGGGAAGCGCACCAGCAGCGGCAGCTGGGCGCCCTGCGCGCGGGCCGCGTCCACCACCTCCGGCAGCGGGATCGCCGGGCCCTGCGCGCCCTTGGGCGACACCACGATGCGGCCGGCAGCGTCCACGTCGAAATACCCTTCTGCCCAGTGCGGGACGGAGTAGGTCTTGCGGGCGTGGTCGGTGGACCAGGGCATGGCGGTTTTCCAGGGCAGGCGAGCGGACGCGCATTCTACAGGCTGCGGTCACACGGGTCCGTTACAATGCGCGCCCGCGCCGAAGCTCCTTGCCCGCCGGAGAGGGAATGGAGGGCGGGGATCCGGCGCAAGCCGCATCGCGCGGACACCCCCGCGCACATCGCACCCGGCGCTGCGCGCCACCTTCTTCCCAGGGGAGAAGGAACACCACCCGCCTCAAGGACTTGCCATGACCGCCAACGACACCTGGTTCATCGAACACTTCTCGCACACCGGCTCGGCCATCGGCTTCCGTACGACCGGCAAGCTGGACGAGGTGCAGTCGCCGTTCCAGAAGATCGAGATCTACGACAGCACCGACTGGGGCAAGCTGATGGTGATCGACGGCGCGATGATGTTGACCACGCGCGACAACTTCTTCTACCACGAGATGATCAGCCATCCGGTGCTGTTCACCCATCCGGCGCCGAAGCGCGTGGTGATCATCGGCGGCGGCGACTGCGGCACGCTGCGCGAGGTACTGAAGCATCCGGGCGTGGAGAAGGCCACGCAGTGCGACATCGACGAACAGGTCACGCGCATGGCCGAGAAGTACTTCCCCGAGCTGTGCGAGTCCAACGGCGATCCGCGCGCCGAGCTGCTGTTCGACGACGGCGTGGCCTACATGGCCAACTGCGAGCCGGGCAGCGTGGACGTGGTCATCGTCGACTCTACCGATCCGGTGGGCCCGGCCGAGGGCCTGTTCAACAAGGCGTTCTTCGAGAGCTGCTACCGCGCGCTCAAGCCCGACGGCCTGCTGGTGCAGCAGTCCGAATCGCCGCTGGCGCTGCTGGACCTGATCAAGGACATGCGCGCCGAGATGGGCAAGGCCGGCTTCCAGTCGTTCAAGACGCTGCCCTTCCCGCAGCCGTGCTACCCGACCGGCTGGTGGAGCGTGACCCTCGCCAGCAAGCAGGCCGGCTTCGATTTCGCCTTCCGCCAGGCGGATGCGGCGGCCAAGCCGTTCGACACGCTGTACTACACCGCGCACCTGCACACGGGCGTGCTGGTGGCGCCGCCGTTCGTGGCGAAGGCGCTGGGGGAGTAAGCGACCTGCCGCCCGAGAAAAAAGCCCCGCGATGCGGGGCTTTTCTTTGACCTCTACGGCTTCAGTCCGCGGTGAACGTCAGCCAGCGAGGCACTTGGTAGTGGCGCGCCTGCGCGAGCAGGCAGGCCGCCATGATCAGACCGAACAGCGCTCCTGCGCTCAGCGATGTGGCAAGCACCGCGACGAAAGGCTTGCCCTGCCACGACCAGAGCGCCAGCCACATGGTCAGGCCCCAGAAAACGGCAAAGAACCCACCCATCACGAAGGCATTCACGGCGAAGCCATTCATGTGGGGTGGCGGGACCCGGACGCCCGCTTTCCACAACAACCGGAACATCGGCGGCGCATACGTGCTGCGTCGGATGCCGGACCTCTCCAGCCAGGCAAGCGCTTTCACCAGGCGGCCGTCGAACTGGCTGGGCTGCGTCATGCCGGGACTCCGTTTTCAGAGCGCATCCGCATCCAGTTCGCCGGTCCGGATGCGCACCACCCGCTCCAGGTCGTAGACGAACACCTTGCCGTCGCCGATCTTGCCGGTGCCGGCGGCCTTCACGATGGCTTCGACCACCTGCTCGGCCTGTTCCTCGGTCACCGCCACTTCCAGCTTCACCTTGGGCAGGAAATCGACCACGTACTCGGCGCCGCGGTAGAGCTCGGTGTGGCCCTTCTGCCGGCCGAAGCCCTTCACCTCGGTGACGGTGATGCCGGCGATCCCGGCTTCGGCCAGCGCTTCGCGCACGTCGTCCAGCTTGAACGGCTTGATGATGGCCATGACCATTTTCATGCAGGATCCTCCCGTGAATGCTGGGTGCAGGATAACGCGCCGCGACGGACCGCGGTTGCGGCCATGGGGCCTGTCGCGGTTCAATGGCCGCCTCGCCGCCCGGATTTTTCCGACAGTGCTGCGCAGCGATCCCCGATGGCGCGCCTCCCCGCACGCCTCGCAAGCTCGATGCACTGCCGGAGACCAGACATGATCGACCTCAACCACATCGACGACCTCGCCCGCCGCCTCAGCCAGCTGGTGCCGCCCGGCCTGCGCGACTCGCAGGAAGAACTGCAGCAGACCTTCAAGTCCGCGCTGCAGGCCGGCCTGGCGAAGCTGGACCTGGTGACGCGGGAGGAATTCGACGTGCAGCAGGCCGTGCTGCTGCGCACGCGCGAGAAGCTGGAAGCACTGGAACGCACCGTCGCCACGCTGGAAGCCCAGTTGGCCGACAAGCCCGCGCAGTCCTGATCCCGCCGCCATGAGTCTGGCCCTGGTGAACAGCCGGGCACGGGCGGGCGTGTCCGCGCCACCGGTGCGTGTCGAAGTCCACCTGTCCGGCGGATTGCCATCCACGCAGATCGTCGGCCTGCCGGAAGCCGCCGTGCGGGAGTCCCGCGACCGCGTTCGCGCCGCCATCCTGTGCGCGCAGTTCGAATTTCCCACGCGCCGCATCACCGTCAACCTGGCGCCGGCCGACCTGCCGAAGGATGGCGGGCGCTTCGACCTGCCCATCGCGCTGGGCATCCTGGCGGCCAGCGGGCAGATCCGGCGGGAGGCGCTGGCGGACTACGAGTTCCTGGGCGAGCTCAGCCTGACCGGCGAGCTGCGCGCGGTGGACGGTGTGCTGCCGGCCGCGCTGGCGGTGGCGGCCAGCGGGCGCACGCTGGTGGTCCCCGAGCCCAGCGGCGCCGAGGCCGCCCTGGCGCGCCAGGGGCATGCGTTCACCGGCCGGACCCTGCTGGAAGTCTGCGCGCTGCTGGAAGGGCGCAAGGCGCTGCCCGCGGCCGTCGCCCCGCCGCCGCTGCCCTCCACCGTCCCCGACATGGCCGACGTGCGCGGCCAGGTGCATGCGCGGCGAGCGCTGGAAGTCGCGGCCGCAGGCGGGCACCACCTGCTGCTGATCGGGTCCCCTGGCTGTGGGAAAACGCTGCTGGCCTCGCGCCTGCCCGGCCTGCTGCCCGAGGCCAGCGACGCCGAGGCCATGGAGAGCGCCGCCATCGCCTCGGTCAGCGGACGTGGGCTGGACCCGGCCCGCTGGCGCCAGCGCCCGTATCGCGCGCCGCATCACACCGCCAGCGCGGTGGCCCTGGTGGGCGGGGGCGCGCAGCCGCGGCCCGGCGAGATTTCCCTCGCGCACAATGGCGTGCTGTTCATGGACGAGCTGCCGGAATGGTCGCGCGCCGCGCTGGAAGTACTGCGCGAGCCGCTGGAATCGGGCACCGTCACCGTCTCGCGCGCCGCGCGGACTGCGGAATTCCCCGCCCGCTTCCAGCTGGTGGCCGCCATGAATCCGTGCCCGTGTACACATAACATGGAGAGGTAACCTGATACGCCTAACATGTGCTATATGGACATCGGGCTTTGCGGTTCAGCATCCTCTGACACTACTGGGAGAAGGCGAGTGGCAACCCCCGTGACGACGAGCGCGGCCTCTTAGCCGTTCAGGTCTCGTCTGCGCTGTACACCTATGCCAGTGGCTGCGTGAGTGTCGCGTACGACTCCGGAGAGCCCGACGAGGAGGGGCGACTGTGCTGCGTAGCATCTGCGCCGACCTTCAATCCCCTATCGCTGGATGTAAACTGGCGGACAATTTCCGTCAAACTGCTAGATCGCATTTTTGCTATCCCATCGGCTCAACGAATAGTCAACGAACGTCTCGGCTGGGAAGCCGAGAACGATTTCGAATATCCAGTTCTCTCTCGCCAGATCGAATACGGAAAACTAGCATTGAAGGCCTTGGACATCGCTCGCGACCTACGCCGAGCTGCCGACCTTCCTCCTGATCCGGATGGCGCGATCGATCTGATGTCCAGTATGAAGGCGTTCGTGCCAACTCTTGAGGCTAAGCAGGCAGAGATTGAGCGGCGGAACCAATCGCCCAGCTTCCCGTAGGCCACCGTCATTGCGCCGGTGGCTCCTCTTCTGCCCTTGGATTCAACCGATAGACGCAACAGTTTGTCGATACCACTCTGTACGCTGCGGGACCCAGTCAGGCCGGATTGTTTGCCTGATCCGGCAGCCCTAAGATCAAGCCCTACCTAAGGGGATAGCCCCTACGGGCACTGAGCTCAGCCCACGCCAATGGGCGGTGCAGCGAGTCGCAACTCATCCTTGCCTTGCCCTACCCGGCTGGATGAGCGCATTGCCAGTACGGACCGCGCCATTGTCCCCGCAGGTATCCGTCGGCCGCTACCTGGCAGGCCGCGGCGTAATGCCCATTTCTCACTGTCACGGGCCTTTTGCTAGTGCGCCACGCTGCTTCTGCCTGCAAGACGATCGCCCCCTTGCCATGCTGAGAACTTCCTGACGAACGGTCGCCGGACCGTGTCCGGACCATGAAGACACGTCCGTTGGAAGGTTCGAGCCGCGTAAAGGAATACCGACATGCGAGTGCGCTGGAACAATCGCTGGGCCCCATCTCTAGTCGCAACGGTTCCAATCCTGTTGGCAGCCACCATTGGAACGGGATGCTCCACGACGCCGTACAAGGAAGACATCGCGACGTTCAAGACCAGTGTGGACGCGGCCACGACCGCATTTGAGTCGCTCGACAAGCGTGCGTCCGCAAGTCTGGAAGCTGCACGGGTGCGGAAGCTTGCCCGGCAACAGCCAAACGTGGATGTCGGTTCTGAGTGCAAAGCTTGGGTCGGCGGTGTCGACCAGCAGATCCAGGCAGATATAAATTGCCTTGCTCGATGGGCAGAACACCGGGCTGCTGGACGACCCGAGGCAAGCCCCCTACCTGTGATGGCGCCAGCGACGCGGTGAAGCAAGGCAAGCCGCTGTATTACGACTTTGGTCCCCTGAAAGAGAGGGAGGCCAAGGCATGCTCATTTCAGCTTGAAGGCAAGGATGGAGCGCCGGTGGCTGTGGAGGCGCCGCTGACATCTTTAGTCGAGGAAACGCCCAAGCTGTCCCGTTCCTTGCGCGGATACGCCGGTGCGCTGGCTGACATCGCTGATGCAGCCGACAAGGAAGCGCTGAATAGCTCCATTGCATCAGCCAAGGTCCAGATGACGAGCCTTGCCGAAGTAGTGAACAAGAAGAACGGCAACAGCTCAGCCACAATCGGACCGATCAGCGAACTCGTTGGCACGTTGCTTGTTGTCGCGCTCGAGCGGCGGCGACTCAAGGCCTTGCAGTCAACTACTGCCGAGGCTGACGAGCTGGTTAGAACAGCAGCATGGCTGCTTTCAAATGCATCTGTGCCGATGACACATATTGAAATCGGCCAGGCAAAGAAAACGTTCGTGGCCACCATTCCTGGATCACGAGCGGTTAGCGGGGAAGAGGAGTGGAAAACCCGATATGCAGCGTCCATTGAGGCAAGGTCCAAGTACTTGGCCACCTACCAGGACTCGCCGATTTCCGCCTTTCAAGCCATGGCCGATGCCCATACCAAGTTGAAGGAAGCCCTGGCCGATCCAAAGCGACAGTACGAGGCGGTCAAGATAGCCATAGCCGACTTCGCGGCCAAAGCAGAGGCGGTAAAAGATGCCATTGACGCCTCACAAGAGGCTGCAGAAGCAGACAAATAGTCAGAACGACCCCACCAGGGAGGCGCCATGAGTACAGGAATCAGGCCATCGGATGTCGTGAGGAGCGCGGCCGACGAGATCGGCAACTGCATGGCGGTTGTACGCTCTAAGGCTATCAACGCAGAGGGTTCGGACCGCGAGAAGCTCTTTGGCGCCTACGACGATCTGCTGACCCGACTGCAGGAGTTGGTTCATCAGGATCTCAAGGCCATCGACCAAGACCCGCAAGTCCAGCAAGTCATTACCAGACTCCTGGTCCTGAACCAGCGTCTTGCAGTAGCCAAACGTGAGATGCTCGCGGCAAAGACCGTCATAGACCGCACCAAGAAAGTGCTTGGGTGGGCAGATGAGATCCTTCGTCTGCTTCTGCCATCAACCGCCGACGTTTAGGGTCAGATCAGCCACCTCGAATCCGGGAAGGGCGACCATGAAGAAGAAGCACCTCTACTCAGCGATAGCTCTAGGCGTGGTTGTGGCGGTGCTGTGGCTACTTTTGCCCAAGAAGGACATGTGCGCGGACACCGTTCGTGGCTACAAAGAAAGCGCGGACGCATCGTTGAGCGCGATACGCTCCGGCTACGATAGCCTTAGCGCCAAGCTCAAGCGTGAGGCGAGCATTGAAGTCCCGCCAATCCGCGATCTGGACGCGGCGAAGTTCTCCGCCTTGCGAGCCTGCGACGTCCAGTGTCAGCTCCTGACGCGTTGCCTACGATTCGTCGTATTCAAAGCCCCCTCTGCAGCGTGTCCAAAAGAGTACAGCGATCTGCAGGAGACACAGAAGCGTGCCGAGCAGATGCTTGAACGCCTCTCTAATGTCAAAGGCAAAATTGACGCCGCGGCACAGCAAGCGCCAGCCATCGCGCAGGCGGCGGCCGAGGTCCGTGAGCTGGAACTGACCTCGGGCGCTACCGGAACGCGCCTGGCACAGGCTCAGATGAAACAGGAGACCCTGGAAGCCGATATGATGGCTAAGGTTGAGCAGATTGCTGCCGAGCTGGCGGAGCTACAGCTCACGGAATGAAATGCTATGCGGCGAGCCTGTTCATGGAGTGCTTGGTGCTTTGCATGGGCACGGTTTCCCAAGCAAAGGCCGCAGAGATCTTTAGCCCTACCGTATGCGCGCAGAGGGTTTCAGATAGCGACGCGACAGCCATTATGCAGGCCGTCTTCAATGACAAGTTCACCGAGCTTGTGGATTCTTATCGTAAGGCGAGCAGCCACAGCCCCCCATTGACGGAAGCGTTCGTCGAAAAGAATAGAGGCCTCGCATTTGCCATTTGCGACAATGAGGGAAGCTTCGACTCCACGTCCGTGTATGGAACAGGGGTAGTCTTTGACCTCAAATTGATGGCCCTTCTCATGGCGCAGGCGCGCGCCCTCATTTTCGGGGCATCGGTTTCACCGAGCGACCCACTGGCGCTTCACGACAGTTTGATGAGCGCTTTCATCGACAGCGGGAATGATCGAAGCATCAACCCGCTTCGGCAGGTAAAGGATGACATGATCGTCGCAGGTGTGACCGAATCCCAGTACTCCGATCTCCTGAATGACCCGGCAACTTCCGAGCGCGTGTCGGTCCTGTTCCTTGCTTCGCTCAATTTCCTGAGCCTTCACGAACGTTGTCACTTCGGCTTGGACCACGGTCCTAAAGTTGCGGCCATACGTAATCAGAGTGCAGACAGACGCCCATCGCTTCGTCACCAGCTGGAACTTGACGCCGATCGATGTGCCCAGGCCATCATCAACGCAGACGAGTCGCAGTTCACTTACTCGCCCATCGCCTATTTTGGTCTGGCGATGATCGTGACAACTCAGGTGATTGTCTCGGCGTTCGCAGCTTCCGCCGAGACCACCAGTCATCCTTCTGCACGGACCCGCTTAGACATGGCGCAGAGCCAGGCACTTCAATATCTGGATGGCCAGTCCGGTCCGGTCGTTGACGTCTACCGGGACACGATCCGTGGCTTTGGGGATCACATGGAGAAGGTGGCAGCCTCCGCAGATCGACGCCGTGCATCACGACGGGGTGTAACGGGTGCTCCCTAGCGTTGCAGCATCACCTCTTCGGGCAAGTTGCCCAAGTCAGCTAGGGGACATGACGCGCGCGTCCCTGACCCATGTATCGGATCGACCAAGGAGCCGAGCACCAGGAGCTAGGGCCGCGCGAGGCTCATGCTGACGCGTTGATTGATCAAGCCCATCGTCAAGCGCAAGTAACAATCCCAGCTGTAAGGCCGCGATCCGCCTCAAGCTGGCTATGGGGAGGTCTTTGAAAGGGTCTCGCGGAACGGTAGGCGCAGTATCTCGAAGGTAAGGCGTTGACTAGCTATGGCCAGAGCCTGATTTATTTGTTCCGCCGTGGCATCGGACGGGAGGCTCTCACGAACCTGTCGGATCGCCTCGAGAAACCGCGCTGTGTGTTGTCGGCGCAGCACTTCTTCTAACATCTCATCCATTGCCGCTTTGAATACCGCATCATCAGGTCTTCCACTCAGCGGATGTGTTTGCACGTAAGGTTCCGGATCAAACTTCTCGGTCCGATTTTTGCCCGTGCACGGATCGATGCAGTATCTACTTCCGACCGAGGGTCCTGACCAAGCGTCGGATAAAACCGCAGTCACTTGGAAGGTTCCATACAGGGTCAACACACCGACAACTTTCTTGGTTTCTGCACTGGCCGCCACCAGGGCGATATGGCCAAAGCGGAATTCGGACGGGACCTCGGGCACCTGCATATTCAGCCATGGCTCGACGCGGTAGCCGAGCTCGTGCCGTCCCACGATGTAGCCGATCGCCTCATGAAAGGCGCCTGAGCGGATCCGTTCGGGATTGACGCAAGTCGCAAGCTGGCTCAACAACATCTTTGTAGCACAGCGCTTGGCCGGACTCTCGAACGACAAGTGGAAGTTCAACTCCGGTGCGGGTGTGGAGATGAGCTCGTACTCGGTTTCCGCTTCTATGGGTCCGTCGAACTTTTGAGAATAGTTGGCCCGCAAGCGATCAGCCTGCTCCATGGAATTGGCGCGACCCCGAAGGATGATGCGGCCATCTTCGGTGGCGCTTTCCTCGATGGTCGCCTTCCTGAGCTGGAACTTTCCGCCCGGCGCCACTTCCAATGCCGCCCCGTCCAGTCTCTGGTCCGTGGTGAGTGTAGGTGCTGTGCCCTTCCGGTCACGCTTGATGTCGAAAAGATTGCCTAACGGGGCAAGGGTGTTTGCTAGGACGTCATCGATCTCACTGCCCAGCCGCGCATTGCAGTCGCTGCAGCATAGATTGCGGGTTCCCTTTCGCCCGCCCAAGGCTGCCAGAATGACGTGTTCGAGTGAACCTTTGCCAATTGGAAAGCGCGCTGGCGCCTCTGGCGGGCAGTAGATGCAGGTAATCATCATTGCGGGGCTTGGTCAGTCATACATAGTCACTACTAGGTGTGGCTGGATCTGCTCAAGTCAACCGTAAACTTTCGACGCTCGGGAGTTCATCGGGTTCAAGCCACCGTCGCCGTTTCAGTGCGTGGCAGCTGGACCAGCGCGTTGAGATATGGCTGCAAGTAATTACGTAAGCTTGGTGAAGCGGACAACAAAGTACGCCTCTTGGCCGTCGACCACATTGGCGCCGCCAGAGACCGAACGATAGAGACACTTGTTCCGCTGATCAGCGTAGGCGATGTACTTACGTTTTGCCGACTTGATCTTGCCGTCATCAAGTGGGTACACGCTGTAATCATCAATGCTCTTCGCTGACCTGTCGGCGTTACAGTAGACCAAGCGCTTATCCAGATTCTTTAAACCCTCAAGCTCACGAATCGCCGCCTTGAGCTTCTTGTCCGTAGTCTTCTGGCCCAGAGCCGTGATCTCATCACGGAATCGCATCACGGTCGGATCAGAAATGACAAACGTGAACCGCTTCTCGGCGTGGTAGACCGCTGCGGAGATGCTGGACTTCGCTTCTACGTTATCCAGCGATTTCCACTTTTCACCGTTTCGAACGAGCAATTCCACGCCATAAGGAACCAATTCGCTGGGAGGACGCTGCGTGCCAATCCTGCTGAGGTCGGCCGTGATCGCGTGCTGCACCTGGAGCGCATAGAGCGGGCGCAAACGGCCGACGCGCTGCCACTTCGAGTGCCGTCCCCGGATACTTTTGATGTCCTTAGCGCCCCAGGTGACGAGCCTCTTGATCTCCCAACCAATTTCCAGCTGAGTTCCCACATCGACGGGGTGCGGAATAACTAACGGAGCAATGCCACCCTTCAAGGAGGGAATGGGCGATGCAGTGCTGAGCTTGGACACCTTGCCCTCGCACAGCAGGATCGTGCGATCTTTGACCAACACCTCGGGACGCGCGAGGTCGCAGGCAGGGGTGGCAATGACCATGGCGGTTTTCGGAACCGCGCCTGCCTTGCAGTCATCTGTCTTGAAGAAGACATCGCCCAAGTAGAAGTATCCATCTTTCGGGCCTCGCTTGGCCCTTTCCTCGCCTGACAGTCGCTCTCTCGCGTGAATCACGTTCCCGGAGTAGACCTTGCCTACGGAGGGGCGAAGGGCGAACCGCGAACGCGGCAAGTTATCCCGATTCCAACGGTCGATCTCATTGGAAAGACCCCAGACGCGGGGGTCGGACTCTACTTCGTAGTTGAGGTACTCCAACGCAAGCTCGGATACATAGACACCGAGCGGCACCTTCTCGATGCCCGTAGTGTTGGCCTGAAGCACCTTGTAGTCAGCAATATCTAAGTCTAGAAAGGCGTTCTCCATGCGGTCGGCCGCCTGCTTGATGGCATCCACGAAGCCAACTACGGCCGTGCGTAGCCCGCGCAGATGCAGCAAAGTCAGGGCATAGTTTCGCAAAAGCTCATCCAGCCGGATCTCCTTTGCGATCAGGGATTTCTTCAACGGCTCGAACTGGGAGACAAAAAGCTTTGCCTTCTGGCGGAACGGCTCGGCCGTTTCTTCCAATGTCTTCTCAAGCGTCGACATCAAGAAAACAAAGCGCTGTGCTTGGGGGTGTATCCGTTCGATCTTCTGATAGACCTCCAGCGCATCCTCTACACCCACCTTGCCGCCGGCTGTATCACGCAAGTGCAGATCCAAGAACAGGAGCTGCGCGTCTGCCGCACCCGTGAGGTCCGCGTCCACGCCATATGTCTCAACCGCAATGCCATGGGTTTCGAGACGCTGCTTCAGCAACTCCACGTCACTCAACTTGGTTCGCTGGAGATCCAGATAGGTTTCGAATGCACGCTCTGCCGCCGGTGCGAAACGGGCGCGTTCGGCAAACAGAATTCGGGTTCCATCCAAAGACGTCAGGTAGGCGATCAGCTGCTGGTCCTGATCGGCGCCATCAATTTCCGCCCCTTCCTCGAGTTGCACATTGGCTTGCAAAAGCACGAGCAAATCCGTGTACTGCGTATCGTCCAGATCGTTGATCACTGTCTGGGCGCTTGCGCTTTGCAGCGCTTTGGTCGGCGCCGGGTCGTAGGCGTCATCAACAATGATGGCGCGTTGAATTCCTGCTTTCGTAAATGCTTCGCTGACGCTCATCTCTAACGCCCTTCCTTAAGCTCCAACTCAAAGATGTTGTACCTTCCGTCCCGGATGGCCCCCTCATCAACAAGCGAGAGGCTGCCACCAAGCATCTCGGCACTCTCCCTGGCGATGTACAGGCCCAATCCCTTTCTGCGTGTCTCACTATCGGGTCGCGTTGAGAAGAACGCTTCGAACACTACGTTCACGCGCGGCGGGGGGATGCCTGGCCCATTGTCCCAGTACCGCAGTCGCGGGGGATTCTCCAACATATCAACGTGAATCTCGGGGACGACGTGCGGGTGCTCTTCCCGCCAGACATCGAGCCAGTAGATGGAGTTGTTGATGAGGTTCTCTAGGATCTGAACTACATTGCCTTCCGACACGAAGGCCTTGATTGTCTGGCCGCTGGCAACATGGTTGACCACGTTGACCTTGTGCCGTTTGAACTGGGCCGAGTGTCCATCCAGGACATAGGCAACGATCTGAGCAATATCCTGAAGGCTACGTCGCTGGCGCGCAGGAACTGATAGCGGCTCTAACGCCGCCAAGCGTTTTTTGATAACCCCTACCTGCTGCGAGAGCGTTTTCAAGGCCGCAGACGTTGAAGCGTCCAAGGAGCGAGACGGCACGGACTTGAGCGTCTTCAGTGTGTCTTCTGTGGCACGCGCCAGCTCGTGTGCCACGACTTCCGTCATAAGACCGATACCAGCTAGCTGAGTAAGCCTTTCCTTCTGGTTTTCCACGGTCTCGATGTGAGCCACCGCACGCGCGTGAGCATCCTTGATCTCGAGAAAGGCGTCCGTGACTTCCTGAAGCAAAGACGTATCGCCCGTGAACTCACGCTGGATCGAACGCAGGGATGTCTTTGCTCGGCGCTCCAGCGAGTCAACCGTGCTCACCTCTTTGTGACTGTCGTAGTCAGCGGCTGCCGCGCTCTTCTGGGCACGTGTGGCCTCTGTCAGGTAGGCACGCCACCATCGCTCGATCACGTCGTGCAGAATTCCGGCCAACGCGACCTTCTCGGGCGTTTCGGTAAGCCCCTGGCGATTGGTCTGGTCGACCAGCTGGGGGTTCTGGAGACGGCCAATTCGGACACGGCCGATGATCTGCTTGGTATTTAGCTTGTAGCCTCCAGAAGCAAGCGCCTTGCGATCCAGCTCAAGCCAGTCATCCCCCTCGTCACCGTAAGGCAGGACACGGTAGCCATCGCGGAACAAGCAGATGCCTGCCCACGCGTTTACCAGTAGCCGCACTTCGTTGCGGTCGCCCACGTTGGGAAGTGCGCGAAGTCGCTGTCGATTGAACCAGTAAAGGTCGAAGCTAAACTCACCCAATCGCGAGAGGACGGTCGGCGGTAGCCCCAGATCCTTGAGGCCCGCCATGGAGTAGAGATCCGTTCGATCGAACTGCTGAAGGGTCTTCGGCCCCTCATAAAGCGAACTCTCCATTTCAATCTTCAGACTTGGGATGCCCTCCTTGTCTACGGAGAACTTACCGATGCAGCGTGCATGCGACTGTGACAGAAGGTCACCGGAGACGGTCCGCATCTTCTCGATTTCCTGACCATTGAACGACAGACGAATCGGGAACCTACGGCCATCCCATGAGAACGGATCAAGCATGCGAGCAATTTGCGTGGCAGCAATCTTTTCGAGAGCCGCCACGGACCAGCTCGAGCGCAAGTCGGAAATGATAATCCTGGTGAACTGCTCACCCTTGGCCTTGGGCCCATCAACGGTGGGTTCTATGATTACTGACGATGCGGGCTTGTCATACGCTTCTTCAAACAGCTGCCAATCAATCTCGAGTAGATTGATACGCTTATCGTGCTCCGTGCCGGTCTCGATTCTCACCTTCCTTCCAAGGCGCATCACGGATAGCCGACCTACGCCCTTTTCACCCAAGTAAGGAGATATTGTCTCGCCACGCTCTTGAGCGCGCTTGACATGCTTGGCGCGGCTGGTCGTTCCAATAGAGAGGTAGATGTCGCTAAGGTCCTCCAGCGTCATGCCCTCGCCTGTATCACTCACCGTGATGGTGTTGCAGGCTCGGTAGGCATCTTTGGCGGCCTTCAACAGGTCCTCAAGGTTCGCAGGCTTGTTTATCGCCGCTCGGAATCGCCTCAGGTTCTCTTCGGGTGCCGTTGCGAGAACGGCATTGAGCAAGGCAGCACGAACGCTCTCCACGCGCTGCGCGTCCGTGCCAGGCTTCTCGGCGAGCGCGATGGCTTGGCTATAATCCGATTCTCGGATGACAATGGCGAATGTTATCGAGACGCCATTCCTGGAACGGGCGTCGATAGAGTTCTTGATCAGCTCGTAGAGCGCGACCGCATCCGATGATATGAGCTCTGCGCCGAGCTGCAAAATGGTCCGTGCGCTAATCTTGAATGCCATGATCCCCGTCTCTGGCAGTGAACTCGATATCGCCTACTTACACCGTGCACACAACGCAACCATCGTCAGTCACGGGCTCTCGCTGTGCCCGAAAGACATCGGCCAAAGACATGTTGTCCTTAGGGCCCGACCGCGACGAGCGCGCCAGCGCATCAGCCTTGATCTGTGCGATTCGCTCCGGCTTGCGGAGGTCCTCCAGCTTCTCGCCATTGGACCAGGTGAACAGGTTGCCGGTCGGCATGTACTCCTTCTCATACTGCGCCGCCTCATCAAAGAGGTCAGGGTAGGTCTCCAGCAGACGGACCCACTCGATTTTCTGTTGATAGAAGCAGAAGAAGCAGCCTGATCGTGTTCGACCCCATCGGGTGTAGGGCGGCATGCCTACCCCAGACTGATGCAGGATGCGAACAATATCTGCGTAGACCAATCCGTCTTCGATGAATGGATAGGCCGGTGTGATGTTGGGCTTGGTGCTTATGTAGCCTTGGCGATCTTCATCGGCCCGAATGCCCACATAGTTCACAACCGTATCGTTGCCGACATAGGCCTCAAAAGGCTTGAGCTTGAGCATCTTGGTACACCAGCGCCGGTGATTGGAAGGAATCATCCCTCCATACAGTTGGTACCAGTGATCGAAACCCTTGTCGGCATTCAACCTGGTTACCGGACGGCCTAGGTAGTCACCGATGCGATCCAGGTATTCGTAGGTCTCAGGCAGTTCCTTGCCCGTGTCGTTGAAGATGTATTCCATATTCGGTACACGATCCCGCATGTATAGCGCGAGCGCGGCACTATCCTTTCCACCTGACAAACTCAAGATGTGGCGTGACTCGCTCATGCAGCCTCCTCTGGGACGTCAGGAAGTTCAACGGAGTATTCAAGCAACAGACGTGCCAGGGCGTACGCCGGCACAGGGAATCGGCCAAGTGCGGTACGCAGATCGTCCATCTGTTCTGCTGGCATCAGACCTTGGGCATCTGCCGGCACCGTAATGAACCGCTCCAGGCCCTTCTGATCCACAACATGGACCGCGACCACGGTGTGATCCGGCCCGGAACGCTTGCCTGTTAACTTGGCCAAGGCGACGACGCGCGTAAGTAGCGTGTAAACCCGACGCAATTCGGCACGGAAGCGCAGCAACGTATCGTCGTGCCACGTCTCCAAGCTACGGCCGCCCAGCAAGCTGGCGAGCGAGTCAATCCATTGCGCCTCGCTGCGCTGACCATCACCGCTTCTCTGGATGAAAGCCTTCAAAGCGTAGTCGACCACTTCGTCCTGGGCCTTGTCAGCCAAAGCCACGACGTGAGACCGGACGGCGGACGGTTCGCGTACACCGACCTCCTCAGCCATGACTTTCAAGATGTTTGTCCGCAGTACGCTCAAGCGTTCGCTGCCCGCCCTAAGCAGATTTTCTAACCGGCTACGAAGCAACTGCAGGTTGAGCTTTGAACCAGCATCAATGGGGCGCGCCTGCTTAAGCACGCCCAAGGCAAGAGGCAGACCGACCGTCAGCAGCTCTACAGGATCACCGGACTTACCTAGGAGCGCCAGTGCCGCACGATGCGTCACATCCAGATGGGTTGTGTTGAGCGTGTGCTCCGGAAGGCTCAAATACCATTCGTATAGACGGCGCGTAAGCTCTGGAACCGTTGCGGTCAAGGTATCGCCAGGAATTTGCGCTGACAGGACGTCACGATAGACTTCCAGTGCCGCCAACGTCGTCGATTGAGCGTGCACCATATGCAACTCAAACGTCTCTGGACGCTTGATCAAGCGCGCGATATGGCTGTCTTCCAACTGGGTGATGTAGGTGCCACGCTCGCGCAGGATTACGTTATGGCGCTGCACACACAAGAATGCGCCGATCAGCAGGAGTGCCACACTTTCCCGCATCCCGAATGGGGGCGCGGCAAAGTAGGTCAGTACATCCTTGGCGCTGACCAGTCCCTTCTCCTCCAGCATGTCGTGCAGCGCAGTCCAGGCCAGATGCCAGTCATTGCCCTGCGGGGGCTCCTGGAAGCCCCAGTCGCTTCCCTGCAGCGTGTGCAGACCAGAATCCTTCAGCACCGACAAGTAGATTGCTTTCTCAGGCGGGGTCTGGTCGATGCCTAAGTTCTCGACGTGGGCCTGAGTGAACATACGCTCGAGCAGGCGCTGTCTCGCCGCGGCCGCCGCGGTCGATACTACGCTGCGATTAATAAGCTCATTTCGCACCTTGGGCGCTTGGGCGAAGCGATGGTCGAAGATCTGCGACAGCTGGCGATTGAGTTCGCGGCCATCAACGATCTCGAGAGCCGCGCCCAAGTGCCACCAGCTAGCGTCCCGACTACCCTGCGTCGGCGATCGCAGGTCAGCGAGGCGATGCACCAGCGCATTAGTAAGACGATGCACAGATTGGCGAACCTCATTGCGTGCATAAGTGTCCACGCGCAGATCGGCGCATTCGCGCTCCAAGCGGTTCCATGCCGACAGCTCATCGGCCAGCTCAAGGTCATCTTCAGTGATACGACGCAGGGCGAGCAACCGCCCTTCCGGCGCCGCAGCACTCAACTCCTCCAGGCGCTTGGCGACAGCCTTGTATTCCTGATCGGGGTAGCACGGAACCACCAAGATCTCGCCGTCGCTGGTCAGCGGAGCGGACACCAATTTAGGAACATCCTGGAGGTCTTCTACCAAATGCACATGGGCGGTACGCAGCGTGCCGGTCGTCAGATAATGCCGGTGGGCGACCACGGGGCGCGGTGAAGGCAGCAGGTCGATGAGATTACCCAGGCGCGCGAGCGGAGGCGTTGCTTTGCGTACGCGCGCTAGCTCACTGGCGACATCCACGCTGCTCTGAGGCCAGAGGCACAGCTCTTGCGTAGCCGGACGGACGTACAGCAACGACTTTTGCACCAGCTTGGCGATAGCATTCCGGACGCTCTCAGAACCGGTCTTATCCGCCACAGCGAATGCAACGAGTTCGGCGGTGATAGAAATGCCCGACTGAGGCTCCAACAGGTTAAGCAAGCCCACCGTCTTAAGGCATTGAACCTCAACCTCTTCATACACCGGCGCAGCGCGAAGCACCTCCTGCAGCAGTGCCCAGCGCTTGAGGCGATCTTCATCGAGCGTGCGAAGCGAGCCCTGCGCCAGCATCCAGTCGCACAAATCATGGACACGGTACCAACTACCGGCCGCCAACGGACGACGGCCAATGAAGTCTTGCAGCGCGAAGGGTTCGGAGGCGAGCAGGAAGGAGAAAGTGGAGCGCTCGTTCTGGCCGAATCGTCGGAACAGCGCCACGGCGCTTGCGAGCGCCATCGGATGGAACGGATACAGGTGACTGGTTTCGGCCATGCCGCCAGGCAGCAGGTTGGATTCCAGCACGCCCAACTTGACCGCTTGGGTGTAGAGCGCCGTTGCTCGTGGCCCGATGCCAGCACGCTTGTATGCACCCGCGTCTGACTCCATGGCCTGGGCCAGCAATCGGGCGGTGCTTTCGAAGGATTGTGCAAACGTGACGTCTTCGAATCTCTCTGCAACCTTGGCCCATTCCAGGCCTGAGCGCTTGTCGCGCCGTCCAGCCGCATAGTCTTCAAAGCGTTGATGCAGAATTCCGACCATGGCGACCGGAATGCCACGTGTACGGCCACCGCACTCTTCTGCCAACGCTTGGAAGAATGAAGCGTCGATATCGGTTTCTGGCTCAGATGCGTACTCAAGCCAACGGCCCATCTCATCAACCAGAAGCAGAAGACCTTCGATCGCATTGACGCCCCCGGCAAGATAGCTCCGGGTTTCCGTCAGCAATGCAAGCACTCCTGCGGGATCCTTTTGTCCCTTCTCGCGTGCGGCAATGAATGCCGTGAGACGCTTAAGCAGCTGCTTTTGCGTTGGAGTGCTGCGTCGCTGACCAACATGCTCCAGCAACGCGTTGGCCAGCGCGATGCTTGCGTCGCTGCGCGTACCGGTGATTACCACCACCTCGTAGCGCGGCACCTTCTTGGCCAGTGCCAGCAGTTCCGGACTGGCCTCATCAAGCAACCTGCCCACCGCCGACCGCTTGTTGATCGGGCGAGTAAACAGGTTGGACAAGAACAGACCGAAAGCGGATTTGCCGCTGCCGTAGCTACCGGTGATTCGCCAGGCACGCTGGGAAGAGCTGGCCATGAGGCCTTGGCACAAGCGCGATAGCGCATGACGGACACTGTCCGTCATCAAGTATCCGTCCAGCGCATGGGCGTCGTTCAAGTCGCGCCCGATATTGACCGCGCGCACGTAACGACTACGTACCGAAAGCGCGTCTTTGATCAAGGGAACGGGGGGGATGTTCTTCATACGTATTTGATCGCCGCTTTGGCGCGATGGACATCGGCGGTCTGCAGGACCACGGCGCGTCGTTCAATGTTGTCTGTAAGCTGCACAATGCCGCCCGAAACTTTCTCGGCCGCCTGAAGCAGGTACCAGAGGCTGCCTTCGTCCAGCCGCAAGGTAAGGCCCGGACTGGCGAAATCAGTCAGCAACGCTCGCACAGCGATGGTCTTGTCGTGAGGGGCGCGCAATTGCCAATAGTCGAGCAGGATGCGCAGGAAGGTGATCGGACTGAGGTGCCGCCAAGGCCCGCGCGCGAATTCGATGAGCTCATCGCGATCACCGGCCGGCGAGAGCCGGACCAGGCCCAGTTCCTGCAACGGGCAGCCCAAGCTCTCTTCAACTGTTTGCCCCGTCGTGATTACCGGAGTGGCATAGCAACTCAGGAAGATGTCCACATGCTGGCGGATCGTGGTAGTGGAGAGCTTCTTCTCCAGCTCCGCGGCGCGGCGCTCCACCCGTTGCAGCAGGAAGCGCCGCAGGATTTGCCGTTCGGGAATCTCGAAGAACGCCACTTCCCAAGCTGCTAGATTAGCCGTGGCAGCCAGGCGCCAATGCAGTAGCCACAAGCTGCCGACATCTTCTAGGTAAGGGTCTTCGCCTTGGCAGGGATCCAACAACCAATGTGCGAACGCAGTGGGAGCTGGAGTCGAGCGCGGACTGTCGTCCATCAGCCCGAAGGCCTGTGCCCAAAAGCGCACGGATTTGACCATGTTGCGCCCGATACCCAGTTCGACCATGACCACTTCGTCATTGCGAATCAGCTCTGGACGGTGCACCAGCAAGTCGTAAAACTTCGGCAGCCAGCCATAACGGCACGCGAACGACTCGTGACCGGAGAAGCGCTCTCCCGAGGCCCTTTCCAGTAAAGCGGGCGCGGCAACTTCAAGCATTTGATTTAAAAGCCTTTTTGTCGCGGCGTCCTGCCGAAAGGCTCCGCCGCCTTAACCGGCAGTATCGATCTTTGGCTCCTCGTGAGTCAATGCTGCGGCACCACGAGGAGGACTAGCCGCGTAGGCGCGCCGCAGCCTGCGAAATCAGCGCCACAGCCTGATCGACCTCTTCCGGGGTGGTCATCCTGCCCAGCCCAATACGCACAGACTGCGACGCCTGCTCCAGGGACAGGCCCAAGGCCCGCAGGACCTTGGATGGCTCCGGGGTCCCCGCGGTGCAGGCTGATCCCGTGGAGATAGCCAGATGCGGCAGCATCAACAACAGGCTGTCGGCATCCACGTCGTCGAAGCGCAGGTTGAGGTTGCCCACCCAGCGGTAGTCGGCGCTGCCGTTCAGATGCACACCCCCAACGTGAGCAACAAGCTGTGTCCACAGGCGCTTACGCAGGTCTGCCAGGCGGGCGACTTCGGACGCCCTTTCCTCCTTCATCAGGCGGGATGCCTCTCCGAACCCAACGATGAGAGGGGTGGGCAACGTGCCAGCGCGCAGTCCACCTTGTTGACCGCCACCGGTGACTTGCGCGCGCATTAGCGAACGCGCCGCCGCACCGACATATAAAGCACCAACGCCTTTGGGACCGTAGATCTTGTGCGCTGAGACACTGAGCAAATCGATGCAGTCACGCTTCATGTCCAACGGCACGCGACCGAAACCTTGGGCAGCATCGACATGAAAGAGAACGTCGCGTGAGCGGCACAGTTGCCCCAACTCCGCATAGGGCTGCACGACGCCGATTTCGCTGTTGACCGCCATGACGGAAACGATGCGGGTGGTCGGCCGGATAGCGGCGTCCACAGCCGCCACATCAATCAGCCCTTCTCCATCCACCGGCATCAACGTAGTTGCGTGCCCCTCTTCTTTGAGAGCCGCCAGCGTGCCGAGCACGCTCTGATGCTCTGTCACCGCGCTTATGAGATGGCTTTTCTTGCCGACAGGTAACGTACCCCGGAGTGCTAGGTTGTTGGCCTCCGTGGCGCCGGAGGTAATAACAATCTCGTCGGCTGTCGCGCCGATGACATCGGCGATACGGGCCAACGCCACATCGATGGCGGCTTGCGCCTGGATGCCGAAGCTATGTTCCACAGAATGCGGGTTGCCGAAGTGCTCGGTAAAGTAAGGCAGCATGGCATTCACCACACGCGGATCAACCGGCGTCGTAGACTGGTAGTCAAGAAAGATGCGATTCATCGAGCCTGCCCACCAACACCCATCGAATATCCCATTGCGGTATCCACTGCCGCGCAGCCTACATCAAGGCGGCACAGATCTTCCAAAAAAGGCCATCGTCAGCCATCCGCGAGAGTCGAAGGACGCAAGTGCCCCCCGGGGGGGAAGGGATTGGTAGTGATGCCGACCCTTGCCGGGGGGGCGTTGATCCGCAGAAAGTTTACTAGGGCTACAGAAATCGATGGCGAAGGCGCCAGCCTATTTTTCGGGGGCAGCTTCGATCAGTCGCACCAACTCTCGCTTCTGTTGCTTACTTAGAGTGTTCCACCGCAGTAGCACCTTCGCCAACAACTCATCTTCGGCATATAGGAACGCCGCAGGAATACCCAACGCTTGGGCGAGCCGCTCGGCGGTCTCCAGCTTTGGCTCGTGTTTTCCGCGCTCGTACTGGTTGATGCGGGGACTGGCCACTTGAGGATCCAAACCGGCCTGAATACCCAATTCCTTCTGCGACAGACCCACGTGTAGGCGCGCCTGCTTTAGACGTTGGGCAAAGGTCGATTGTTTGCTAGCGGACAAAGGCAAGCGCGCATCCTTGGGTACTTCGTAAGGATGGCGTATGCGCCCAGCGTTGCATACTAAGTTATCCTTAGTTTTTAAGCAACTGTCGCCAGCATAGTGGGTGCCATGAGCGATGCAACCCTGCCCCCAACGAGCACCGCCATTGATGGGCTGGCAACCCATCCGGGCCGACCTGCAGTACCCACGCTCGAAGAACTAGGTCTGCGAAATACCCTATTCCTTGCAGCGCTGCTGCGGGCGCAGGCGCAACGCGTTCCGGTCGCCCCTACTCACTCTTCTGCGCTGAGTGTGCTGGATGCCTTGCAAGTCCTAGCGCTGATCCAGGTTCCGTGGCCTGCCGATCGTTGGAAAATTCGACCCGATGCCGAAGTAACGCCACTCGAAGACCTTCAGTGGGCCTTCTCTTGGTCCGCCCACGATCGCAAGCTGCTTTTACCCGCCTTGGAGGACCAACTCAGCGAGCTGGCCTTGAGTCATGCCCTGGTGGAGGAGCGAGTTGCCTTGTGGGATGAGCTCGCAATCTGGGAGACCGAACACTTCTTGGAGCAGCAATTGCGCAAACACCAATTCGATGCGAATTGGGCCCGCGATCTGAGGTTCGTATTTCACTCTGCGCCGGTTGGCCTGCCCATCGCACAATGGCGCTATTGCTGCTGGGCAGCCGTACGTCAGGGTGCATCCGTCGCTCTGCGCCGGAGTCTCTCAGATGGATCATGCGTACGCGAGGCGATTTTTCAGGAGATGCACAATCGTCTTCGCTACCTCGAGAGAGGATCAACACAGCTAGGCATGTTTACTCCCTTCCATGTTTCCCCCGCCTCGGCACTAGCTCAACTGTTCATGGAGTACGTTGTGCCAACAGGCTGGGCGTATTGGACCTCCAAACGGATTGACAGCGAAGTGCGGGCACACATGAGGCGTATAGAAGACCAAGGCTAGCGTCATGTCGAGACTGGGCGCCCAAGCTCCTTGCAGCCCAAACCGACCTTGCGCTAGTCTCAATGTGCTCCAATCCATCGCTGGTCGAACCGGCAAAAAGTTCATCGGAAACCGAGTCTGGACACTGGTAGAAAGATGTCCATGGAGTTCCCTCTTTTCCTATGGACACGCGGAAATCCGTTGTAGCCGCGGATTTGCAAGGTTTTTTCGCTTGTCCATGGCCGTAGATGTCACGGGTACACCGTCGGATGGGCGGGCGACCCCAGCGGCCGCTGCCGCTGCGGACCGGACCTGGTGCGGCGCTACCGCAGCCGGCTGTCCGGCCCCCTGCTGGACCGCATCGACCTGCATGTGCACGTGCCGCGACTGCCGCCGCATGAACTCCGGCCCGATGCGCCGGACGGCGAAGGCACGGCCGCCATCCAGGCCCGCGTCGTCGCCGCGCGCGCACGCCAGCAGGCGCGCTGCGGCAAGCCGAATGCGCGGATGGGCCAAGCCGAGACCATGGCGCACTGCCGCCTGCAGGCGCGCGACCAGGCCCTGCTGGAGCGCGCGGTGGAACGCCTGCAGCTGTCCGCGCGCAGCCTGCACCGGATCCTGCGCGTGGCACGCACCATCGCCGACCTGGCCGGCAGCGAGGCCATCGCCACCGCGCACGTAACCGAGGCGCTGGGCTACCGCGGCCTGGATCGCGGCAACGCAGCATGACCTCCGGCCACGGCGGCGGTGGACACGGTGTGGTCTACTCGGGTCACACCTCGTACCGGCGGACGTCCTGTCCGCTGTCCTTGCTTCGCCACCCTGGAGTCCGCCCATGCGCCACCCCGCATTCCGCCTCACGCTGCTGGCCTCGACCGTCGCGTTCGCCCTCGCGGCCCAGGCCGCGCCATCCGCCGCCGACCGCATCGCCGGCACCGAACTGATCGCGCGCGACGCGCTGTTCGGCAACCCCGAACGGGCCAACGTGCAGATCAGCCCCGACGGCAAGTACCTCAGCTGGGTCGCCGCCGTCGATGGCGTGCTGAACGTCTGGGTCGCGCCGGCCGACAATCCGGCCCAGGCCAGGGCCGTCACCCAGGACAAGGCGCGCGGCATCCGCAGCTACTTCTGGTCCTACCAGCCCGATACGCTGCTGTACCTGCGCGACAGCGGTGGCGACGAGGACTTCCACCTGTACGCGGTCGACCTGAAGACCGGGCAGGCGAAGGACCTGACACCGTTCCCGAAGACCACCGCGCAGGTCGCCGGGGTCAGCCCCAAGCACCCCGGCACGATCCTGGTCGGCATGAACGACCGCGACGCGCAGTGGCACGACATCTACCAGGTCGACCTGGCCAGCGGTACCCGCACGCTGCTGGAGAAGAACGACGCGCAGATCGCCGGCTACATCGCCGATGCCGACTACACCCTCAAGTACGCGCAGCGCTCGCGTCCGGACGGTGGTGCCGACGTGCTGAAGCGCGGCGCCGACGGTGCGTGGGAGAAGTTCGACGACATCCCGTTCGAGGACGTGCTGACCACCAGCCCCGGCGGCCTGACGCTGGACGGCGGGACGCTGTACTTCACCGATTCGCGCGGCCGCAACACGGCGGCGCTGTTCGCCATCGACGTAGCCAGCGGCAAGCGCACGCTGGTGCTGGAAGACGCGCGCGCCGACGTCGGCGGCACGCTGGCCGACCCCGCCACCGGCAAGGTGCAGGCCGTGTCGGTGGATTACCTGCGCGATGAGTGGAAGGTGGTCGACCCCACGATCCGCGCCGACCTGGAGAAGCTGGAAGCCCTCGGCCCCGGCGATGTATCGGTCAACACGCGCACGCTGGACGACAAGACCTGGATCGTCGTGTACTCGGCGGCGGAATCCCCGCTGGTCTACTACCGCTACGACCGCCCGGCCGGCACGCTGACCAAACTGTTCTCCGCACGTCCGAAGCTGGACGGCAAGCCGCTGGTCCCGCAATGGCCGGTGGAGATCACCTCGCGCGACGACAAGACCCTGGTCAGCTACCTCACCCTGCCGCGCAGCGCCGATGCCGACAACGACGGCAAGGCCGATGCGCCGGTACCGCTGGTGCTGCTGGTCCACGGCGGGCCGTGGGCGCGCGATTCCTACGGCTACGGCAGCTACAACCAGTGGCTGGCGAATCGCGGCTACGCGGTGCTGTCGGTCAACTTCCGGGGCTCCACCGGCTTCGGCAAGGCGTTCACCAACGCCGGCAACGGCGAGTGGGCCGGCAAGATGCACGACGACCTGCTCGATGCCGTGCAATGGGCGGTCAAGCAGGGCGTCACCACCCAGAACCAGGTGGCGATCATGGGCGGCAGCTACGGCGGCTACGCCACGCTGGCCGGCCTGACCTTCACGCCGGACGCGTTCGCCTGCGGCGTGGACATCGTCGGCCCGTCCAACCTCAACACCCTGCTCAGCACCGTGCCGCCGTACTGGGCCAGCTTCTTCGAGCAGCTGGCCAAGCGCATGGGCGACCCGCGCACCGACGCGGGCAAGAAGTGGCTGACCGAGCGTTCGCCGCTGACCCGCGCCGACCAGATCAAGAAGCCGCTGCTGATCGGCCAGGGCGCGAACGACCCCCGCGTGAAGCAGGCCGAGAGCGACCAGATCGTCAAGGCGATGCAGGCCAGGAACATCCCGGTGACCTACGTGCTGTTCCCCGACGAAGGCCACGGCTTCGCCCGGCCGGAGAACAACAAGGCGTTCAACGCGGTGACCGAGGGCTTCCTGGCCCAATGCCTGGGCGGTCGCGCCGAACCCATCGGCAATGACTTCACCGGCTCCAGCATCAGCGTCCCGGTCGGTGCGGACGGGGTGCCGGGGCTGGCCGAAGCGCTGAAGGGGCATACGCAGGAAGTGAAGAAGTAGGCCAGCCCCTGCTTCCCCTGCCGTGATAGAGAAACGCCGGCGTGAGCCGGCGTTTCTTCGTGGGCATCCCTGCGGGCGACGCTCAGGCCGCCTTTTCCTTTTCGTAGAACTGCTCTTCCTCGGTCGAGCCCTTCAGCGCGGTGACGCTGGAGCTGCCGCCCTGGATGACGGTGGTGACGTCGTCGAAGTAGCCCGCGCCGACTTCCTGCTGGTGCGAGACGAAGGTGTAGCCCTTCTCGCGTGCGGCGAATTCCGGTTCCTGCACCTGCTCGACGTAGTGCTTCATGCCCTCGCCGCGCGCGTAGTCGTGGGCGAACTTGAAGGTGTTGAACCAGTTGATGTGGATGCCGGCCAGGGTGATGAACTGGTACTTGTAGCCCAGCGCCGACAGCTCGTCCTGGAAGCGCGCGATCTGCGCATCGTCCAGGTTCTTCTTCCAGTTGAAGCTGGGCGAGCAGTTGTACGACAGCAGCTTGCCCGGGTGCTTGGCATGCACCGCCTGGGCGAACTCGCGGGCGAAGCCGATGTCCGGCGTGCCGGTCTCGCACCACACCAGGTCGGCGTATGGCGCGTACGCCACGCCGCGGCTGATGGCCTGCTCCAGGCCGTTCTTGACCCGGTAGAAGCCTTCGGCGGTGCGCTGGCCGGTGACGAAGGGCTGGTCGTTGGCGTCGAAGTCCGAGGTCAACAGGTTGGCGGCTTCGGCATCGGTGCGGGCCAGCACGATGGTCGGCACGCCCAGCACGTCGGCGGCCAGGCGCGCGGCCTGCAGCTTCTGCACGGCCTCCTGGGTGGGCACCAGCACCTTGCCGCCCATGTGGCCGCACTTCTTCACCGCGGCCAACTGGTCTTCGAAGTGCACGCCCGCCGCGCCGGCGATGATCATGTTCTTCATCAGTTCGTAGGCGTTCAGCACGCCGCCGAAGCCGGCTTCGCCATCGGCGACGATGGGCAGGAAGAAGTCGATGGCGTCGGCTTCGTCCGACTTGCCGTCGCAGATGGCCTTCCACTGGATCTCGTCGGCGCGCTGGAAGGTGTTGTTGATGCGGCGGACCATGGTCGGCACCGAGTCGTAGGCATACAGCGACTGGTCGGGATACATGGTCTCGGAGGTGTTGCCGTCGGCGGCGACCTGCCAGCCGGACAGATACACGGCTTCCAGCCCGGCCTTGGCCTGCTGCATCGCCTGGCCGGCGCTGATCGCGCCGAACGCGTTGACGTAGCCCTTCTTCGCCTGGCCGTTGACGAGCTTCCACAGCTTCTCCGCGCCGCGGCGGGCCAGGGTGTATTCCGGCTGCAGGCTGCCGCGCAGGCGGACCACATCCGCGGCGGCGTAGTCGCGCTTGATGCCGGCCCAGCGCGGGTTGGTGTCCCAGTCCTTCTGGATGGCGTCGATCTGCTGTTGCTGGGTGCTCATGGCGGGCTCTCTTTCGTCGTGGGGCGTCGTGGTGGGGGTGGATCAGTCGATGCGGTCGTACGCGGGCAGGGTCAGGAAGTCGGCCAGTTCGTCGGCCCGACTCAGGTGGTCGAGCAGGGCGATGGCTTCGGAGACGCGCTCCCCGCCCGGCAGCCGGCTGTGGTCGCCCAGCTTCGCCGGCAGCGCCGCCAGCGTGCGCTGCAGCAGGGCATAGTCGATCTGGGTGCCGTCGCACAGGTGCACGTCGGGCGTGTGCAGCCATTGCCAGATCTGGGCGCGCGAGATCTCGGCGGTGGCGGCGTCCTCCATCAGCCAGTGGATCGGCACGCAGCCGTTGCCGTCCAGCCACGCGGCCAGGTAGCGCACGCAGACTTCCACGTTGCCCTCGAAGCCGGCGCGCGTGATGGTGCCGGTGGACGGACGGATCAGGTCGTCGCGGGTGACCACCACGTCCTCGCGCAGCACGCCGCGCTGGTTGGGCTGCGGCATGTGCTCGTCGAAGATCGCCTTCGCCACCGGGATCAGCGCCGGATGTGCCACCCAGGTGCCGTCGTGGCCGGCGGTGACTTCACGCAGCTTGTCGGCGCGCACCCGGGCCAGCGCCTGTTCGTTGGCGGCTTCGTCGTTGTTGATCGGGATCTGCGCGGCCATGCCGCCCATCGCGTGCGCGCCGCGGCGGTGGCAGGTCTGGATCAGCAGCTCCGAATACGCTTTCAGGAACGGCTGCGTCATCGTCACCTGGGCGCGTTCGGGCAGCACCTTGTCGGCGTGGCGGCGGAAGGTCTTCAGGTAGGAGAAGATGTAGTCCCAGCGGCCGCAGTTCAGGCCGACGATCCGCTCGCGCAGCGCGTGCAGGATCTCGTGCATCTCGAACACGGCCGGCAGCGTCTCGATCAGCACGGTGACCTTCATCTGCCCGTGCGGCAGGCCCAGCGCCGCCTCGATGTGCGACAGCGCGGTTTCCCACAGCGCGGCCTCTTCCATGCTCTGCAGCTTGGGCAGGTAGAAGTACGGGCCCCGGTCGCGGGCCTGCAGCGCGCGGGCGTTGTGCCAGGCGAACACCGCGATGTCGAACAGCCCGCCGGCGATCGGTGCGCCATCGATCAGCACGTGCTTCTCGTCCAGGTGCCAGCCGCGCGGACGCACCAGCAGCACCGCCTGCTCGTCCTGCGGCTTCAGCGCGTACTGCCTGCCGTTCTCGGCGGTGAACGCCAGGTCGCCCTGCACGGCGCCGATCAGCGCACGCTGGCCGGTCAGCAGGTTCTGCCAGGTCGGCGAGGTGGAATCCTCGAAGTCGGCCATGAACACCTTGGCGCCGGAGTTCAGCGCGTTGATGACCATCTTCGGGTCGACCGGCCCGGTGATCTCCACGCGGCGGTCCTGCAGGGCCGTCGGCACCGGGGCCACGGTCCAGTCGCCGTCGCGGATGGCGCGGGTGTCCTGGCGGAAGTCGGGCAGGCCACCGGCGTCGAAGAAGGCCTGGCGCTCGCGGCGCGCGGCCAGCCGGGCCTGGCGCGCGGGCTCGATCGCACGATGCAGCGAGACCAGCAGCGCCAGCGCGCCGGGAGGCAGCAGGGCGTCCTGCCCCACCAGGTTGGCGGTCAGGGCGATGCCGGGGGTGGGCCGGTCGGCGCGGGCGTCGCGCGGCGGCAGGGCGAAAGCGGTGGCGGACATGGGGAACTCCTGGCGTCTTGCTGGACTGGCA
Source organism: Pseudoxanthomonas sp. F37 (assembly GCF_022965755.1). Lineage (NCBI taxonomy): Bacteria > Pseudomonadati > Pseudomonadota > Gammaproteobacteria > Lysobacterales > Lysobacteraceae > Pseudoxanthomonas > Pseudoxanthomonas sp. F37. The sequence continues at coordinate 3,745,728 of NZ_CP095187.1, forward strand.
CAGTGCTCCCCGCTTCAATTATTTGACAAAACAGTTTTGTCAATGCATTAAATAAGCTGTGCTTATACTTGACTAGAACGTGAGCTCTAAAGAAGCGCCAACTCCGCGATTTCCCTACAAATCCGACCGGCTGAAGCCCCTGCGGGCGTTCTGCCAGACGGTGCGGCTGGGCTCGGTTTCGCGTGCTGCGGAGGCGCTTTTTGTCAGCCAGCCGGCCATCACCCTGCAGTTGCAGGCCCTGGAGCGGGAGCTGGGGGTCAGCCTGTTCGAGCGCAGCGGCCGCCGGCTGGCGCCCAGCCGCGAGGGCGAAGTGCTGTACGAGCTGGCCCAGCCGCTGGTGGCGGGCCTGGATGGGCTGGACGCGACCTTCCGCGAGAAAGTCAGTGGACTGGAGGCCGGCGAGCTGAACGTGGCCGCCAACAGTTCCACCATCCTGTACCTGCTGCCGAAGATCGTGGAGCACTTCCGCCAGCAGCACCCCGAGGTGAAGCTGACCCTGCACAACGCGGCCAGCGCCGACGGCACCGACCTGCTGCGCTCGGACGCGGTGGACCTGGCGGTGGGCTCGGTGCTCGATGTGCCGGCCGACCTCAGCTACGCGCCGGTCTACCGTTTCGAGCCCATGCTGATCACGCCGCCGGATCACCCGCTGGCGACCAAGCGCGACCTGCGCCTGGAGGATCTCTCGCCCTACGGCCTGATCCTGCCGCCCAAGCGGCTGGTCACCTACCGGCTGGTGGACCTGGTGTTCCAGCAGGCGCGCGTGCCCTACACCGTCGCGCTGGAGGTGGGCGGCTGGGAAGTCATCAAGCAGTACGTCAGCATGGGCATGGGCATCTCCGTCATCGCCTCCATCTGCCTGACCGAGGGCGACCGCGACCGCCTGACCGCGCGCTCGCTGAGCCAGTGGTTTCCCTCGCGCAGCTACGGCGTGGTGGTGCGCAAGGGCAAGTTCCTGTCGCCGCAGGCTCGCGCCTTCATCGAACTGATCCAGCCCCACCTGTTCGAGCGCCGCGATTACGATGAGAGCGGGCATTCCGAGCGCTGACGCCCTGCCTGCATGAGCGGCCGCTACCGACAACACGACCTCGCGCCCGGCCAGTCCCTGCTGTGCCGCTGGGACTACGTGCACGGCGCGCAGGCGGTGCCCGCCCTGGTGCTGCCGGATGCCTGCGTGGACCTGCTGTGGGATGGCGCGCGCCTGAGCATCGCAGGACCGGATACCCGCGCGCAGTACGCGCATGTCGCGCCGGGCCACCGGCTGCAGGGCCTGCGGTTCGCCCCGGCCGCGGCGACGCGCTGGCTGGGCGTTCCCCTGCACGTCCTCGCCGACCAGCGCGTGGACCTGCGCGATCTCGGTATTCCGCGCCTCGGCACGCTGGCCGACCGCATGGCCGAACGCGGGGACGATGCGATGGCCTGGCTCGCCGAGCGGATATTGACCGACACGCCGCCACGCGACCGCGCCATGCAGGCCGTGCATGCGCGACTGTCTCTCGCCCAGCCCGACTCGGTCGCGCAGCTCGCGCGCGGTCTGGGCATCACCGAACGCACGCTGCTGCGCCGCTGCGACCAGGCGTTCGGCTACGGACCGAAACTGCTGGCACGCATCCTGCGCCTGCAACGCTTCCTGCGGCGACGGCAACGCCACGCCAACCTGCTGGAGGCCGCGCTCGACGCCGGCTACTACGACGCCGCGCAACTCTCGGCAGACGCGCGCCGGCTCACCGGCCTCACGCCGACCCGGCTGATCGCACAGCTCGCGGACTGACTGTCCGATTTCGCCAAGACAGGCCGCACGGACTCGGCCAGACTGGCGGCCTCTTCCACGGACACCCGCCATGAGCACCGCCGAACAGCACCACCGCATCGACTACATCGAATTCAACGTCGCCTCCATCGCCGCCTCGAAGGCGTTCTACGGCGGGGCCTTCGGCTGGACGTTCCAGGATTACGGGCCGGACTACTGCGAGTTCCGCGATGGCCGGCTGACGGGCGGCTTCGCGCACGGCACGCCGCAGCCGGGCGGCGCGCTGGTGGTGCTGTACTCGACCGCCCTGGAAGACAGCCTGGCGAACGTCGAAGCCGCGGGCGCGAAGATCACCCAGCCGATCTTCGCCTTCCCCGGTGGCCGGCGCTTCCACTTCGCCGATCCGGACGGCTACGAGCTGGCCGTCTGGTCGGCGACCTGACTCAGCGCGCCTCGTAGCGCGCCAGCAGCGCGCGATGGCCGGCCTGCCACTGCGCCAGACTGGCCGGCGAAGCCGCGTACGCGCCATCGATGAAGGCGAGCGAGAGCGACGCGGTGGCCTGCTTGACCTGCTCGCTGACCTCGCGCGTATCGAAGTATCGATGGTCGGTGAACACGTTGTGGGTGCCGTGCCGGTAGACCACCAGCGCCTTGCGGGTACCGCCGATGGCGTCGAACACCTTCAGGCGGTCGTCCACGCCCGAGCCGAAACCAGGAATGCGGATGATGTCGTCGGCGGTGGTCACGTGCAGGGTGGGAATGCGGATGCCGGACAGGATGGGCCGGAAATCCTGGTCGCCATAGAACGGCGGCGCGGAGATCACGATCGCGGCGCTGATGCGCGGGTCGCGCAACTGGATCGCACGCCCCTGGCGCACGACACGTGCGCCGGCCGACATCAGCGTGGTGTTGGCACCGTAGGAATGACCGGCGGCGACGATACGCGCGCGGTCGATGCGGGCGCCCCACTCGCCTGCCAGCACGCGATCGAGGGCGAAGCGCTGGTCGCGCACGCGCTGGAGGGCTTCGGCATCGCCCGCCGCGCGCTGGAAGCGGGACACCAGGGTGAAGGGATTGCCTTGCCACAGCGCGCGGTCGCTGCCGACATGCTGGACGTGGACGCTGGCGATGCCGTGGCGCGCCCAGTAACGCCCCAGGTAGGTGTAGCCGTCGCGCGCGCTGCCGATGCCGTGCGAGAACACCACCAGCGGCACGGTGCGCGTGCGCGCCGCGTCCGGCCAGAACAGCTTGACCGGCACCGCGCGCCCGCGCACCGGGTCGAACCAGTCCAGGTCCTGCACCCGGTAGCCGGCGTGAACGGCCGTGTCCACGTCGCGGGTGGCGGGCGCGTGCGACGACGCCGCCAGCATGGGGGCCAGCAGCAACAGCGACAGCAGGGCCACCACGCGGTGGCGATGGAGGAATTTGGCAACGTTCATCGGCAACACATCACGAAAGGAATGCCGCGCGCCCGGGTGACGCGCGGGACCACATGCGCGCGCGGATCGCGGCGGCTACTTTTTCCTGGGGCGTCCGGCCTTGACCGGCGCCAGGGCGTCCAGCGCGCGGGCCAGCGCCTGCGGCGACAGCCCTGCCAAGGCGTGCAGGCCGGCGCGCAGCAGCTCGCTCTTCTTGGCGGGCCGCTGCACCTGCAGGGCACGCCCCTTCAGCACATCGATCAGGCCGAAATCGTCGGCCGGCATGGTGAAGCTGTCGCGCACAAGCTTGGCCGGGCGGTCATCGGTCCCGTCCGCTTCACGTACTTTGCGGGGCTTGGCCATGCGACACCCTGAAATCGTATAAAAGATTTATACCTTTTCCGGGGTTTGCTGCCAAGCCCACGGCCGCCGACGAACGGCCTTCGTTCATCCTGCACAGCCCGGTCCGGGGAACGCCCGCGGCCGTAGACTGGCGTCCTTCCCCGCGGGTCCCGACGATGAGCCATCGCACTGCCTCCCTGCGCACGGGCGAGCGTGCCGCGCTGCTCGCCACCGAAGAGGCGGGCGCGCTGGCGACGGCGCTGGCCATCGCGCCGCACGATCCGACCGGCGTGCACGAAGCGCGCAAGAGCCTGCGCCGGCTGCGCTCGCTGCTGGCGCTGGCGCGGGCTGCCCTTGGCAAGGACGCGGTGGACGCGATCGATGAAGAACTGCGCGCCATGACCCGCGACCTGTCGGTCCTGCGCGATGGGCAGGTGGTGCAGGACATGGCGCGCCTGCTGGCGCAGGAAGCGACCGATCCCGGTGAACGGGAGGCCTGGCAAGCCCTGCTGCCGGCCCTGGCCCGGCGCCACCAGCAGGCGCTGGCCTCGGCCCTGCGCGAGGACCCCGGCTTCATGCGCCGCCAGGCCCTGGCCCACCGCCAGGCCGAGCGCCTGCTGCAACTGCCGTGGCAGCGCCTGAAAGCCGGCGATCTGCGCCACGCCCTGGCGCGCTCGCAGCGGCGCCAGGCACGCGCGCAGGCACAGGCACTGGCCAGTGGCCGCGTGGACGACCTGCACGCCTGGCGGCGCAAGTCGCGCCGTCTGCGCATGCAGCTGTCGGCACTGCGCAAACTGCGGGTGGCACCCCATCCCAAGGCCGCGCAGGTGCCGTCGCAGTTCATCACCCAACTGGTCGACCAGCTGGGCGTCCTCCAGGACCTGGCCCTGCTGCACAGCGCGCTGGAGGCGCTCGAACCCGTGCATGCGCGGCCGCATCGTGCGGCGATGCGCACGCGTTCCGCATCGCCCATCCAACCGTTGGCGTAATTGCATTTACCGTGGCATCGACGGCACGGTGGCGTCGGTCAAGAACGCCCCCGTTGGGCCGATACTGACGCATAAGGTCCTTCCGGCACCGATGCGGCATCCGCAGCGCGGCGGCACACCGGTCCCCAGGCTTGGCACGAAGCCTGCATGCCCTCCGACAGTCCGCCCCTGCAGGAGCGGACTGCCCTCACGCAGGAGTATTCCCCGCAGGTGGACGCCACCACCACGATCGCCCGCGATGCCCCTCCGCCGCGCCCGTCCTCCGCACGCGCGCGGATGCCGCCGCTGGCGTGGGCGGCGGTGGTGCTGTTGCTGGGCCTGTCGAGCACGGCGGTGGTGGTCCATCGCGAGTGGCGCGACCTGCAGGAGCGCGCCGAGGAAGCCAGGCGCGAACTGGCCGATGCGGGCGCCGCGCGCCTGCGCGTGCCGCTGGAACAGGCGGCCCTGATGCTGCGCGCGATGCAGACCGTGTTCCTGGCCAACGACCAGATGGACCAAGCGCGCTTCAGCCAGTACCACGCCAGCCTGCGCAGCCCGCTGCCCCCCACCGCCTACACCTCGGTGGCGTTCGCGCGCCGCTCGCCCGCGGGCGAGCCGCTGGCCGACGAGGTGTCCTACCGCTACGAATTCGTCGCCCCCTACGAAGCCAACACCTCGCTGATCGGCTTCGACATGGTCACGCAGAAGGCCAACCTGGCCGCCCTGCTGCGCGCACGCGATACCGATACGGTGGTCGTTTCCGCGCCGTTCGCGCTGCGCCAGTCGATCCCCAGCGGACAGAGCCCGCTGGGCGTCACCCTGCGCCTGCCGGTGTATTCCGACGGGCCCACGCCGACCACGCCCAACCAGCGGCGCGCCCGCGAGATCGGCGCACTGGCCATCGGCATCCGCCTGCAGCCGCTGGCGGAGTCGGCCCTGTCGGGCCCGGTACTGGACGGCTTCCGCGTGCGCATCTACGACGCGACCGCCAGCGCGCACCCGTTCTACGATTCCGCCACGCCCACGGCCGCCGGCATCCCCATGCAGCAGCGGCGCCTGGACATCGGCGGCCGCCAGTGGCGCATCGAGATGCTGCCGCGGCCGCAACCGCTGGAGCTGGGGCGGCTGCAGGCGCTGCTGGCCGGAGGCGGCACCATCAGCCTGTTGCTGGCCGCGCTGGCGTGGTCGCTGGCCAGCACCCGGCGACGGGCCGAGGCGCTGGGCGAACAGATGAGCCAGCGCTACCGCGAAAGCGAACTGCGCTTCCGCGCCCTCAACGAACTGCTGCCTGCCCTGGTCCTGCTGGCCGACGCGCGCGATGGCCACATCGTCTACGCCAACCAGGCGGCGCGACTACGCCTGGGCGACCCGACCGGACTGCCGCTGTCGGCCCTGTTCTCCGACCCGCAGCTGCAGCACCGAGCCCGCGACGCCGACAGCATCGGCAACGACTGGGGCAACCTGGAGGCGGTGCTGCTGAGCCCCGGCGGCGAAGCCTTCTGGGCCAGCGCCTCCATCGCGCATGTGGACGTGGAGGGACGGGCGCACCTGCTGATGGTGGCCACCGACATCTCCGAGCAGCGCGAACTGACCGAACGCCTCAGCTACCAGGCGACCCACGACGCGCTGACCGAGCTGTGCAACCGCCGCGAGTTCGAGCGGCGCATCGAGGAGGCCCTCGCCGAGCGCAAGGGCCGGGTGGCATGCGATCCCTGCGCGCTGCTCTACATCGACCTGGACCAGTTCAAGCTGATCAACGACGTGTCCGGCCACATGGCCGGCGACCAGTTGCTGGCGCAGCTGGCGCTGGCCATGCGCCAGCAGCTGCGCGGTGGCGACGTGCTGGCGCGCCTGGGCGGCGACGAATTCGGGCTGATGGCCTTCCACGTGGATGCCGAGGGCGCGCGCGCGCTGGCCGAACGCCTGCGCGAGTGCATCGAAGCGCTGATGTTCGTCTGGCAGGACCGCACCTACACCGTCAGCGCCAGCATCGGCGTGGTGGTGGTGGACCAGCAGGAGCCCACGCTGAAGGACCTGCTGGCGTGGGCGGACACCGCCTGCTACCTGGCCAAGGAGAACGGCCGCAACCGCGTGCACGTGTACCGCCAGGACAACGAAACCACGCGGCGCCAGGGCGAGATGGAATGGGCCGGCCGGCTGCGCTGGGCCGTCGAACAGGACCGCCTGCTGCTGGACTACCAGGAGATCGTGCCGCTGGATGGCAGCGACACGGCCACCAGCGTCGAGCTGCTGCTGCGGCTGCGCGACGAGGACGGCGGCGTGGTGCTGCCCGGCGCCTTCCTGCCCGCGGCCGAGCGCTACGGACTGATGCCCGCCATCGACCGCTGGGTGATCCGCAATGCGCTGGCGCATTTCGCCCAGCTGCACGCCACCGGCCTGCGCCTGGGCACCTGCGCGATCAACCTGTCCGGCGCGAGCATCGAGGACGAGGGCCTGGCGGACTTCATCCTGGCCCGCATCACCGAATACGCGGTGCCGGCGCACAAGCTGTGCTTCGAGATCACCGAGACGGTGGCCGTGCGCAACCTGCTGAAGGTGGTCGGCGTGATCGAACGCCTGCGCCGTGCCGGCTGCCGCATCGCACTGGACGACTTCGGCGCCGGCATGTCGTCCTTCGGCTACCTGAAGAACCTGCCGGTGGACCTGATCAAGATCGACGGCAGCTTCATCCGCGACCTGGAAACCGATCCGATGAGCCGCACCATCGTCAGCGCCATCGCCCAGATCGGCCACCAGCGCGGCCTGAAGGTGGTGGCCGAATGGGTCGCCAGCCCCAGGATCTGCGATGCGCTGCGTTCGCTGGGGGTGGACTACGGCCAGGGTTTCGCGCTGCACCGCCCGGAGCGGGTGCTGTTCCAGCGCGAACAGCCTCCCCCGCGCCGGCTGGCCGTGGTGCGCTGACGGCCGCCCACACGGCGCGGTTCAGCGCGCGGGCGTCTCCACCGCCCGCGGCCGCACGTGCTCCAGCAGGCTGACCAGCGTCTTGCCCGGTTCCTCCCACGGGATCATGTGCGCCGAATGCTCGAACCACACGCCCTGCTTGTAGGGCGCCCGCACCTTCGCCAGCCAGGCCGCGGTAGGTTCGGAGGGCGTGGTGTAGTCGTGCCTGCCCAAGAACATCACCACCGGGATGGGGAACGCGTCCACCGCGTCGAAATCGACCCGCAGGAATTCGTCCAGCAGGCGTCCCAGCGTGAACACGTTGCCGGCATTGATGGCACAGCGGGCGGCATCGTCGTAGTCCGGCGACAGGCGCGGGCCCCGGTAGAAGTAGTCCGAACTGTCGCGGTAGGCGGTCAGGCCGCCATAGAACTGCGGCCACTTGCGCGCGATCACGATGCGGTCGCGGGTGATCGGCTGGTCGCCCGGATACGGCGCGATGGTCTCCATTTCCCGTACCGCCTCCAGGTTGCCCTTCTCCCGCGCGGTACGCAGGCCGTACTCGAAGCTGACCCGCTCGTTGGTGCGCACGTTGATCACCTGGCCGATGCCCACGTAGGCGTGGAACAGGTCCGGGCGCTGCAGTGCCGCATGCATGGCCACCACGGTGCCCCAGCTGTGCGCCATAAGCACCAGCTTGCGCTTGTGGTAGCGCGTGCGCAGGTGTTCGGCCAGCGCGATGGCGTCGTCGACATAGCGCTGGATGTGCAGGGTATCGGCGACCGCGTCGCGGTCGTTCAGCAGCAGCGTCCTGCCGGCGCCGCGCTGGTCGTAGTTGACGACCGTGAAGTACTCCTCCAGCGGGCGCTGGAACTGCCACAGCGTGGGGATGATCGGCGAGGCCGGGCCGCCGTGGACGAACAGCACCATCGGGTTGTCGCGATCCTGCCCGCGCACGTTCACCCACTGGCGGATGCCGCCGATCTCCACCGCGTACTCATCCTGCACGCCGGTGGGCGCGGTGATGCGGCCAAGGTCGGCGATGATCTCGCGTGCCGGCGCGTAGGCCGAACGGTCCGGGCAGCTTTCCTGCGCCTGCACGCCCAGCGGCAGCCAGGCCAGCAGGAAGGCGGCGAATGCGTGTTTCATCCTCATCTCCATCCGGGGGACGCCGGCATTGTCGGCCATGCCCGGTGGAGACGACCGTGCCGTTCGTCCCTGTCGGCGATCAGAGGTGCGCCATCCACTGCCGCAGCAGGGCCTGCAGGGCTGTTGCATGCGCCTCCACGTCCGCGGGGCGACCGAAGGCCAGCGTCGCCCGATCGGCACCCCGCCATGTCAGCAGCCCCTTCGGATCGGCGATCGCGCCCTCCGGCAGCACGCGCCGGCCCGCGCCCAGGTGCAGCACCAGCAGCACGCTGTCCGTCCGCCGCAACTGCATCGTGGCGAAATGGCGGCCCTCCACATGGAAACTCGGTGCGTTCCACTTGATGTCTTCGCCGATGCAGGGATCGGTGGCGCGGATCGCGGTGCGCAGTCGCTGCAGGGTGGCGTCCTGCGGATGCGCCAACGCGGCGAGGAAGGCGTCGACATCGGCGGGCGCGGCGGACTTCTTCGCAGGCATCGGTGCTCCCTGGCTAGGACGCACGCGGATCCGCGCCGAGGCGACGGTACAACGTGCTGCGGCTGATGCCCAGCTGGCGTGCCGCGCGGGCGATGTTGCCGTCGCAGGTCTCCACCGCCGCACGCATGCTGGACAGGGTGATCGCATCCAGGTCGGCCGCCGTCGCCGGCCGCGATGGCATCGCCGTGGGCAGCCGCGTGCGCAGGTAGGCCGGCAAGGCGTCCTCGCCTATCTCGCTGTCCGGCTCGCTCAACGCCACCAGCGTGCGCAGGCTGGCCACCAGCTGGCGCAGGTTGCCCGGCCAGTCGTAACCGACCAGGGCGTCCTGGACCGCGCCCGACAGCCGGCGCCCTTGTCCGATGCGCTCCCACAGCATGCGCACCAGGGTGTCGCGCGCGTCCGAGGCCCGCAGTGCTGGCAGCGCGACGATGTGATGGGAGATGCGGTAGTACAGGTCCGCACGGAAGCGTCCCTCCGCCACCGCCTCCTCCAGATGCCGGTGGGTGGCGCAGATCAAGGCGAAATCCAGCTTCACCGGCTTGCCGCCGCCCAGCGGCGACAGCTCGCGGTCCTGCAGCACGCGCAGCAGGCGTGGCTGCAGGGCCATCGGCATGTCGCCGATCTCGTCGAGGAACAGCACGCCGCCCTCGGCCTGGCGCAGCAGGCCGGTGCTGCCCTCCTTGCGCGCGCCGGTGAAGGCGCCGCTCTCGTAGCCGAACAGCTCCGCTTCGATCAGTCCTTCCGGCAGCGCCGCGCAGTTGACCGCGACGAAGGCCCTGCCCGCGCGCGCGCAGCGGCGGTGCAGTTCGCGCGCGAACACCTCCTTGCCCGTGCCCGTCTCGCCCAGCACCAGCACCGGGATGCCGGCATCCAGGACGCGGCGCGCGCGTTCGAGATCCGCGGCCTGCGCGGCGTCGAACAGCGGCGCGTCCGCGTCCAGGGCCGAGGTGGCGGGGGATACGGTGATCGGCGTGGCCGCGCGGGCCCGGCGCGCGCGCGTGGGTTCGTCCACGTGGCCGTAGAGCACCCGGCCATTGCGGTCGTGCAGCGCCCCGTCGTCGCGCAGGCGCGAGACCGCGCCGTCGAACAGGGCGTCGTACGAGGCGCGGCCCAGGTCGGTGCGCTCCAGGCCGAACAGCGCCAGGCCCACGCGGTTGGCCGCGACCAGGCGCCCGTTGCGGAACGCCAGCAGCCCTTCGCGCGCGGTACCCAGCAGCGCGCGGTGGCTGTGGACGCGCAACAGGTCCGCATCGGCGATGCCTTCGTCGAAGTAGCGGTGCTCGATGTGCGCCACCGCCAGCTGCGACAGGCCCAGCGCATGCACCTGCGCCACCGACGCATCGCCCGAGATGTCCAGCACGCCGACCATGCGTCCGTAGGGGTCGAAGATGGGCGAGGCCGCGCAGTTGAGGATGCGGTGCGGTGCCGCGTAGTGCTCGCCGCCGCGCACCTCCACCGCGCGGGCGTCGGCGATGGCGGTGCCGATGGCGTTGGTGCCCACGCGGGCCTCGCTCCAGCAGGCGCCGGGCATCAATGCCACGCGCCCGGCCTTGTCGAGGAAGGCGGCGCTGCCTTCGGCATCCAGGATCCAGCCCTCGGCATCGGTGAGGATGGCGATGCTGCCGGTGTTGGCCGCATCGGCGGCCAGCATCTCCACCTCCGCCCGCGCCAGCCGCCACAGGCGCTCGTGCTGCTCGCGCATGGCCCGCAGGCGCGGGGCGTCGATCGGCTCGATCGCGGGCCGGGCATTCGCGGCCAGGCCCAGGCCGCGGCAGCGGCGCCACGATTGCAGGATCGCACCGGGCACCTGGCCCACCGGCGTGCGCCCGCCCTCGAAGAATGCGCGCCGCGCCGCGACGATGGGATCGCCGCCCTGGAAGTCGTGTACACGTGCCATCGCCCTGACCCTGCCGGCGACGTGTCGCATTTTGCGACAGCCCGATCGCCCGCTGTCCCGATACACACCACAGCCCGCGACACCCTGCAACCCCCTCCCATGCTGCAACGCCGCAGCCACGGGACCCCATGCGCCTTGCCAACGGCGTTCGCGCCATGGCGCACCGCAGCACGCATCGTTGGCACGCGGCCTGCGTCGGAGGGTCGCACCCGCACCGGGTCCCACTTTCCACGGAGCCACCGATGAACGCAGTCGCCACCCCCCGCCCGCAGGCCGTCGATCCTTCCGCCATCTTCAAGCGGCGCTACGCCAACTACATCGGCGGGCAATGGGTCGAGCCGCGCTCGGGCCAGTACTTCGACAACCTCACCCCGGTCACCGGCAAGGTCTTCACCCAGGTGCCGCGCTCGAACGCGCAGGACATCGAACTGGCGCTGGACGCCGCACATGCGGCCAAGGACGCCTGGGGCAAGGCCTCCACCACCGAGCGCGCCAACGTGCTGCTGAAGATCGCCGACCGCATCGAGCAGAACCTGGACCTGCTGGCGCATGCCGAGACCTGGGACAACGGCAAGCCGATCCGCGAGACGCTCAACGCCGACATCCCGCTGTGCGCGGACCACTTCCGCTACTTCGCCAGCGCCATCCGCACGCAGGAAGGAAGCATCGGGGAGATCGACGGCGACACCATCGCCTACCACTTCCACGAGCCGCTGGGCGTGGTCGGGCAGATCATCCCGTGGAACTTCCCGCTGCTGATGGCCTGCTGGAAGCTGGCGCCGGCACTGGCCGCCGGCAACTGCGTGGTGCTGAAGCCGGCCGAGCAGACGCCGGCGTCGATCCTGGTGCTGCTGGAAGTGATCGGCGACCTGTTGCCGCCGGGCGTGCTGAACGTGGTCAACGGTTTCGGCCTGGAAGCGGGCAAGCCGCTGGCCAGCAGCCCGCGCATCGCCAAGATCGCCTTCACCGGCGAGACCACCACCGGCCGGCTGATCATGCAGTACGCCAGCCAGAACCTGATCCCGGTCACGCTGGAGCTGGGCGGCAAGTCGCCCAACATCTTCTTCGCCGACGTGATGGCCGAGGACGACGACTTCCTGGACAAGGCGGTGGAAGGCTTCGTGCTGTTCGCCTTCAACCAGGGCGAAGTCTGCACCTGCCCCTCGCGCGCGCTGGTACAGGAATCGATCTACGACAGGTTCATGGAGAAAGTGCTCAAGCGCGTGGCCGCGATCAGGCAGGGCAACCCGCTGGACCCCAACACGATGGTCGGCGCGCAGGCCTCGGGCGAGCAGTTGGAAAAGATCCTGTCCTACATCGACATCGGCCGGCAGGAAGGCGCGCAGGTGCTGGCCGGCGGCGAGCGCAATGCGCTCGACGGCGACCTGGCCGGCGGGTACTACGTGAAACCGACCGTGTTCAAGGGCCACAACCGGATGCGCATCTTCCAAGAGGAGATCTTCGGGCCGGTGGTGTCGGTGACCACGTTCAAGGACGAAGCCGAGGCGCTGGCCATCGCCAACGACACGCTGTACGGCCTGGGCGCCGGCGTGTGGAGCCGCGATGCATCGCGCCTGTACCGCATGGGCCGCGCGATCCAGGCCGGCCGCGTGTGGACCAACTGCTACCACGCCTACCCGGCGCATGCGGCGTTCGGCGGCTACAAGCAGTCGGGCATCGGCCGCGAGAACCACAAGATGATGCTGGACCACTACCAGCAGACCAAGAACCTGCTGGTCAGCTATTCGCCCAAGGCCTTGGGCTTCTTCTGAACCACGGCGGCGGTGCCGTCCGACGGGCGGCGCCGCGCGTTTGCGCGGAATTGATCGGAATCAACGTGCCCGGCGCGCCATCCACGTACGTTGGCGGCCTGCCGGGCCACTACAGGAGCAACAGATGGACAGCACCATGAAGGCCGCCGTCGTGCGGGAATTCGGCAAGCCGCTGGTGATCGAGGAAGTACCGGTGCCGCGCCCCGCGGCCGGCGACATCCTGGTCAAGATCGAAGCCTGTGGCGTATGCCACACCGACCTGCATGCCGCCGAAGGCGACTGGCCGGTGAAGCCCAATCCCCCGTTCATCCCCGGCCACGAAGGCGTCGGCCACGTGGTGGCCGTCGGCGCCGGCGTCAGCCACGTGAAGGAGGGCGACCGCGTGGGCGTGCCGTGGCTGTATTCGGCCTGCGGCTACTGCGAGCACTGCCTGGGGGGCTGGGAGACGCTGTGCGAGACGCAGCAGAACACCGGCTACTCGGTCAACGGCGGCTTCGCCGAGTACGCCCTGGCCAACGCCGGCTATGTCGGCCACCTGCCGGACAACGTGGGCTTCGTGGAGATCGCGCCGGTGCTGTGCGCGGGCGTGACCGTCTACAAGGGCCTGAAGGTCACCGACACGCAGCCCGGCGACTGGGTGGTGATCTCCGGCATCGGCGGACTGGGCCACATGGCCGTGCAGTACGCCAGGGCGATGGGCCTGAACGTGGCGGCCGTGGACGTGGACGACGCGAAGCTGGCGCTCGCGCGCCGCCTGGGCGCCACCGTCACCGTCAACGCCAGGACCACCGACCCGGTGGCGTACCTGAAGAAGGAAATCGGCGGCGCGCACGGCGCCCTGGTGACCGCGGTGTCGCCGAAGGCCTTCGAACAGGCCATCGGCATGGTCCGCCGCGGCGGCACGGTGTCGCTCAACGGCCTGCCGCCGGGGCAGTTCCCGCTGGACATCTTCGGCATGGTGCTCAATGGCATCACCGTGCGCGGCTCCATCGTCGGCACGCGCCTGGACCTGCAGGAGTCGCTGGCCTTCGCGGCGATGGGCAAGGTGGCCGCGACGGTGGCGACCGACCGGCTGGAGAACATCAACGACGTGTTCGCGCGCATGCACGCCGGCGCCATCGAAGGCCGCATCGTGCTGGACTTCGCCGCCTGACGGCCCCGGATGGCAGCGTCCGTGTCCGAGGCATCGCCGCCTGCGGTCGCCCCGCCCCTGCAGGTGATCGCGACGGCGCCGGCCTTGCAGCTGATCGACACGCTGCGCGGCCGGCACGGACCGGTGCTGTTCCACCAGTCCGGCGGGTGCTGCGATGGCTCCTCGCCGATGTGCTTCGCGGTCGCCGACTTCATCGTCGGCGACCACGACGTACGGCTGGGCGCGATCGGCGGGGCCGACGTCTACATCAGCAGGCCGCAGTTCGAGTACTGGAAGCACACCCAGCTGATCATCGACGTGGTGCCGGGGCGCGGCGGCATGTTCTCGCTGGAGAACGGCGAAGGCGTGCGCTTCCTGGTGCGGTCGCGGCTGTTCACCGACGAGGAGTTCGCGGCCCTGCGCGCCGCCGGGCGGGTGTGATCAGTCCGACGCCGCGGTTTCGCCCTGCGCGCGCTTGGTGCCATCAGCCAGCCTGGCTTCGCTGCTTCGGGCCGGCAACGGCATGACGCGCAGTCCACGCTGGCGGCACAGGTCGAAGGCCGGGTACAGGGCGCGGCGGCCATTGGCGAAGGCGATGTGCAGGTCGTGCACGCAGGCGTCGCTCTCGAGCTGGACGGTGACGGCATCACCACCGCCGGCCAGCCGGCTGCCAGCCAGCAGTTCGCGCCCGTTTTCGGCATCGACCGGCGAGACGGTGACCGACACGATGGCATCGTGCGCACGGTTGACCAGGTACAGGTAATGGGTGCGTTCCCCCGCGCAGGCGGCGGGAACGGCAACGACGGTCGCCCACAGGGCGAAGACGGACAGGCGGCACATGGCGTGATCTCCGGCAGGAAGGGCGCCGCCGCGGCACGGGAGCGTGCGCGGGGCGGCGGCATCACGCGCCCGCCAGGCGCCCGCGGCAACGGTTCTGGGATGAATCGTCGTGTCGGCGGTGCGGATCGTAGTGCGCGGCCATGCCGGCTTCCCGTGCTCCCCGTCGCGTCCTAGGATGCGCTCGCCGATCGGGAGTTGCGCATGAAGATCCGTCTTGGCTCGCTGGAAGTCCGCCTGTCCCGGTATCTGGGCCTGTGGTCGCTGGTGGTGGTGGTGTTCGCCATGCAGGGCTGCGTCGACGACGCCGTCAATGCCCGCGTGTGGTCGCCGGTCACCTATCTGCGCTGGTCCGGCGTGCAGTGGCTGACGTGGGCCGGGCTGGCGCCGCTGGTGTTCCGGCTGGGCCAGCGGCACCCGCTCCCGTTCCCCCTGCCCCTCCGCGCGCTACTGCGGCACATCGGCTACAGCATCGGGGTCACCCTGCTGGCGATGGTGATCGGCGCGCTGGTGTCGTCGTTGTTCGAGCCCTCCGGCTTCGGCGAGCAACTGTGGCAGTTCGTCAGCAAGCACTTCGCCACCGGCCTGCTGGCGTATTGGGCGCTGCTCGCCGTGCAGCAACTGCTGCACTTCCAGGCCGAGAAGTCGCGGCGCGAACTGGAAGCGACCCGGCTGGCGAGCGAACTGGCGCAGTCGCGCCTGCAGGTGCTGAAGACCCAGCTGCAGCCGCACTTCCTGTTCAACACGCTGCACGCCATCGTCACCCTGCTGGACGAGGACACGCTGTCGGCCGAGGACATGCTGCTGCGCCTGAGCGAACTGCTGCGCGCCTTCCTGGAGGACTACGACGGCCAGGAAATCCCGCTGCGCCGCGAACTGGAACTGCTGGAATTGTACCTGGGCATCCAGCGGCGGCGCTTCCGGGACCGCCTGGCCACGCGCATCCATGTCGCGCCCGACGTGCTGGACGCGGCCGTGCCCAGCCTGGTGCTGCAGCCGATCGTGGAGAACGCCATCCGGCACGGTATAGGCCGGCACGTCGGCGACGACTGCGTGGAGATCGACTGCCGTCGCGAAGACGGCATGCTGTGCATCGATGTCCGCAACCACAACAGCACGCTCATGGAGGGCGGCCAGGCGGGGGGCCACGGCATCGGCCTGTCCAACACACGCTTGCGCATGCGCGAGCTTTACGGCGACCAGGCCAGCCTGCGCCTGGACATGATGGTCCCGCGCGGCGTCGCCTGCCGGCTGCGGCTGCCGTTCCGCGAGCTGGACGACGGGCTGCCACCGGAGCACGTGCCCGCATGAAGCTCTCCGCGCTGGTGGTGGACGACGAACCGATCGCGCGCCACGCGGTGGTGCGGCTGCTGCGCGAGGACCTGGACATCGCCGTGGCCGGCGAATGCGGGGACGGCGTGTCCGCGGTGGCGGCGATCCGCGACCTGTCGCCGGACCTGGTGTTCCTGGACATCCAGATGCCGGCGATCACCGGCCTGGACGTGGTGGCCACCATCGGCGCACCGCGCATGCCCGCCACCATCTTCGTCACCGCCTACGAGCAGTTCGCCGTGCGCGCGTTCGAAGCCAACGCGGTGGACTACCTGGTGAAGCCGTTCAGCCGCGAGCGCTTCGCCGAGACCCTGCGGCGCGCCAAGCAGCGGTTGGCCGCCGCGCGCGGGGCGGATGCGGACACGACGGCGCGCGTCATGCAGGCCCTGGCCGCGCTGCAGCGGCGGGAGGACTACCTGCAGCGCATACCGGTCCGCGAGGACGAGCGGGTGGTGCTGGTCGAGGTGGACCAGATCGTCTGGATCAAGGCCAGCGGCAACACCGTTCGCCTGCACCTGGCCGACCGCGTGCACGAACTGCGCGAGACCATGACCGCGCTGGCCGCGCGCCTGGACCCGCGCCACTTCGCGCGGGTGCACCGCTCGGCCATCATCAACGTGCGTCGCGTGCGGGAAATCCATCCCTGGTTCAACGGCTACCACGTGGTCACCATGGACACCGGGCAGCAGCTGCGCATGAGCCGTTACCAGCACGAGGCCTTCCTGCGGCTGGCCACGCTGGGCCGCGGGGACTAGTCAGCCCCGCCGGCGATCATGCGTGCCGCCTGCGCCTTGCCGGCGGCCAGGGCGTCGTAACAGGTGAAGTAATCGCGCCGCCCGTCGCGCCACACCTCGCTCCAGGCGCCGCCCTGCGGGGCGCGCACGCGCACCGCCAGCGACCAGGGCTGGTGGTCGTCGGCACGTTCGATCACCACTTCGACCAGATGCCCCTGGCAGGTCGAGAGGTCCACTTTCTTCTGCATGCACGGGTCCCCGGCGGAAAGAAGGTGCGCCCTGCCTGGCCTGCGTTCCGGTCCGCCCTGGTCCATTCCGGCCAACGCGGAAAGCCGCCCACGCGGGCCAGTCACTCCGAGGCCACGCCTGCCAGTTGCAGCACCCAGGCCGGCACCTCGGGTTCACCGGCGTAGAAATCCTTCGGCTTCTTCTCCGCCATCGCCCAGCGGTGCAGCCAACTGGGACCGTAGCGGCCGTTGTAGCCGTCCTCGCCACGCGCGTAGGCCGGGTCGCGCATGGCTTCGTCCAGCGTCACCACGCGGTAGCCGCGCCGCTGCACGCCGGCCACCAGGTCGGCATAGGCGACGGCGTTCAGTTCGTTCGCATGCAGCAGCCAGACCTGCGGCAGTGCGTAGCCCAGCAGGGCCTGCGACTGCCGTTGGTAGTAATCGACCTTGTTGAGCATGTAGGGAATGTAGCCGCGCTTGAGCCGCTCCAGCGTGGCCGCGCGCGCTGGCGCGTCGGGCGGGCCGTCGAGCACGTTGGCGTAGGCGAAGGCCCAGACCCATTCGCCGTTGTCGATGGTGACCGGCGCGATGCGGTAGCCGTGCTCGCCGAGAAAGGCCGACAGCGCGGCGCGGTCTTCCGGCGTGCGGCCGGCGCGCAGGTAGGGATGGCGGAACCAGCGCGGCACCTGGCCGCGTTCGGCCAACAGCGGACGCAGCACGCGCTCGCCGTCCAGGATGTCCTGCTTGAACGCAGGCAGCCCGACCGCGTGCAGGTCGACATGGCCGTACGTGTGGTTGCCCAGTTCGAAGCCGGCATCCCGCCAGTCGCGCAGCATCGCCACCCGCGCCGGCTGCACCTGCCCGGCGCTCTCCAGCTTGCCTTCATTGACGAATCCGACCACCGGCACGCCGGCCTGCTTCAGTTGCGCCATCAGCTGGGCATGGCGCAGCGGCAGGTCCGCCGCCGGGGTCTTGTCCATGCGCTGCCAGGGCAGGTCGTCGATGGTGATGGCGATGCGGCGGTCGGGCTCGGCGGCGTGCGCGCCGAATGCGAGCAGCACCAGCAGCCAGGCAGTGAACGGGAGGCGCATGCGTCGGCCGGTGTCGGGAGGGAAGAACGCGAGCTTACCCGCGCCCACCGGCCCGGTCACCGGCACAACGCGCGCCCATCACGCGCCCGGTGAGGTGGCGCTGCCCAGCCACGCCGCGATGGCGGCATGCAGGCCGGGATGCTCCGGCACGCGGATGCCGAAGCCCTGCTGCAGTTCCGCGACCACCGCGTGCGCATCCGCCAGTGGCCAGCGCTCGCTGGCAAGGCCGGTGCGATGCAGCGCAACCCCGCCGCTGCCCAGTGTCCTGCGCCAGCCCGGGCCCGTGCGCGCCACCCGCAGCTGGCCCATGAACGGCGAGTCCGGATGCGTGCTGACGTACCAGTTGCCGACGACATGGTCGATCTCGGCCTGCGGCTGCAGATCGAACACATACAGTCGGCGCCATTGCCCGGCCACCTGCGCCTGCAGGGTGTACTGGTCGCCGTGGCGCGTGATGCGGTACGGCTCGTGCGGCGTGGACTGCACCGCCTCGGTGTCCAGGCGCAGCGGCGCGGTCGGCACCATGCCGCCGAAGCCGACATCGACGACATGGCGCTCGCCGTCCACCGTCGCCAGCACCAGCAGGTGGGTGCGTGCGGGCACGGCGTCCTCCGCCTCGCCCATCAGCACGCGGGCGGCGATCGCCCGTGCGTCGAAGCCCAGCGTGTGCAGCAGGGCCAGGAACAGGCGGTTGAGTTCGTAGCAATAGCCGCCGCGGCCGTCGTGCAACAGCTTGCGCTCGAGCGACGGCAGGTCCACCGGCACCGGCTGCCGCAGCAGCGTGGACAGGGTCTCGAACGGGAAGGCGGCGGTGTGGCGTGCCTGCAGCGCGCGCAGGGTGGCCAGGGTGGGCGCCGGGGGCTGGTCGTAGCCCAGCCGGCGCAGGTACAGCGCGGGATCGGTGAGCTTGGCAGGCATGTGGACTCCTGGAAGGGGGGACGCCAGCCTGCGACCTCGAGGGCACTTGAGGTCAAGCACGCATGCCGGGCAGACCTTTTCCATACCTTCATCCCACGTGAGGAAGACTGTCCTGCGCTTGCGGCATGATGCGTAAGCAAGTACCACCGACTCCGAGGATCACCGATGCGTGCATGGCTGTTGCTGCCCTTCCTGCTGCTGACCTCCCTGGCCGCGCATGCGGCCGACCCCTGCCCGCAGCTGGCGCAGCAGACGCCCTCCGACGTCGCCACCCGCATCGCCGCCGTCGCCTGCCGCGAGCACCTGATGTGGTACCGCCCCTTCATCGACCGCGAAGGCCGGATGGCGAACGCACCGATGATGGAAGCCGAATCGTCGCTGTTGTCGATCGGCGACGACCGTGCCTGGCAACGGGTGGCGCGCTACTGGCGCGACAGCGGCCTGCTGGGCGCCATCGGCCATCGCCGCGGTGCGACCGATTGCCTGTACGCGTCGGCGACCGGTCCCCAGGCCGACGCCTGCCGCGGCTTCGTGGTGGACACGCCCTGGTCGGCCGCCTTCATCTCGTGGGTGATGCGCGAAGCCAGGGTGCCGGGCTTCCGTGGTTCCAGCCGCCACTTCAGCTACGTGCGGGCGGCCTACCAGGACCCGACGACCAACGCCTTCGATGTCATCGACGTGGCCCGCGCCAAGCCCATGGTCGGCGACCTGATCTGCTACGTGCGCCAGTACGACCGCCTGTTCGGCCATGAAGGCCTGCTGCCGCTGCTGCGCAACGGCACCGGGCTGGACATGCATTGCGATATCGTGGTGGCGGTGAACCCCGGCAACGACAGCACCGCGTACGCGATCGGTGGCAACGTGCAGCAGAGCGTGACCATGCGGATGCTGCCGCTGAACCGCAATGGCGAGTTCTGGGGCGGGCTGCCGTTGCGGATCGGCGACGGCACGCTGTGCGCGCCCGACAACGAAACGGCCTGCAACATGAACCGCCAGGACTGGGCGGCGATCCTGCGCCTGAAATCGCCGGCGGCACTTGCCCGACTGCCGGGTTACCTGCCGCCCGTGCAGGACGCGCCCGACGCATCGCCGGAGAAGCAGGAATGCTGCGTGAACTGCGTGGTCGGTTCCGGCGTGCCACGCTGCCCTGCGGCGGCCCCCCAGGCCACCGAACCTGCCGCCCATCCCTGAGCCGCGCCCCGGAGCCCTTCGATGAAGCCACACCGCACCGCACCGATCGTCCGCCTGACCGCCACGCTGGCCACCTGCCTGGCGCTGGCCGCCTGCGCCAGCACGCCGGCCGCCCCCGCCTGGGTCCCGGGCCAGCAGGCCACGGTGGAAGGCCAGGTGGCCACCGTCGACACCACGCCCTGGACCTACGACGGCAGCGCGGTGGTCACGCTGGCCACGCCGACCGGCAACGTCGACGTGCACCTGCCGGCGCGCTGGAACCTGTGCAAGGCACCGCCGCCGGACGACGTGCAGGCCCTCAAGGCCGGCGACCGCGTGCGGGCGACCGGCACGGTCTCCGAACCGCATACGCTGGTGGTCTGCGAGCACGCCGGGCACGGGCTGCACCGCGCGCCGTAAGCGCGGCTGGGCGGGCCTGCGCCCCACCCTCTGCGGGCGGCGGCGGATCGTGCGCTGCAACTAGCATGTAAACGTTTTCATCCCTAGTATCCGGCGCTCCCGTGGCCTGCCCGGCCTGCCCCCCTGGAGCCCTGCCATGCCCCCCTTCGCGCCCGCGGTCCGCCCGCCCCTGGCCTTCGCGCTGCTCGGCCTGGCGGTCGGGTTGGCGGTCAGCCCGCTGGCCCATGCGGCAGACGCCCTCCCGCCGCGCGCCAGCTGGACGGCCACCAGTTCGGCCAGCACCACCGTGGAGATGGCCCCGGCCAAGGGCATCGATGGCGACCCGGCGACCAAGTGGGGCGGCGCGTTCTCGCCCGGGCACTGGTACCAGGTGGATTTCGGCAAGCGCATATCGGTCGGCGCGGTGGAGCTGCACTGGGAATGGGGCGGCGCGCGCGCGTATTCCCTCCAGGCCTCCGACGACGGCAGGCACTGGCGCACCGCGTTCGAAACGCGCGATGGCGTGGGCGGCATCGAGTACGACGTGTTCCCCACCGTGCAGGCGCGCTACCTGCGGCTGACCGCGCCCGACCGCTCGGCGGACTGGGGCGTGTCGGTCTTCGAGTTCCGTCCCTATGCGGGCAGCGAGGCACCGCGCATCCGCGGCGTCGACGGCGACCCCGCGGCGTTGTGGTCCGGCGCGGGCCCGGCGCATGCGATGAACGCCAAACCCGCCGCGGACGGCATGCGACAGCTGCAGATCGACCTGCCCAGGCCCATGTCGCTCGCCGGCCTGGAAGTGGCCTGGCAGCGGACGCCCCGTGCGGCGCGGCTGGAAGGCCGCCAGGCCGGTTCGGACCGCTGGATCGTGCTGGCGGAAGAGCCCAAGGCCTACGGCAGCACCGCGTTCCTCGCCGACAGCCAGGCGCGCACGCTGTCGGCGCTGCGCCTGAGCGTGCGCGGTGAAGGCCTGCAGGCGCCGACCTTGCAGCGTCTGCGCCTGATCGGGCCGACGCGGGTGATGACGGCGATAAAGCGCTACGAACTCGCCGCTTCGCGCGAGCACCGTGCGCTGTTCCCCTCCTCGCTGCACCAGCAGCAGGTGTACTGGACGGCGGTGGGCATCCCCGCCGGCCGGCAGAAGTCGGTACTGGACGAGTTCGGCCACGTGGAAGCCTTCAAGGGCGCGCCTCTGGTGCAGCCGGTGTGGCGCGATGCCGGCGGTCGAGCGAGCGCGGCCAATGCCGACACGCCGATCACCCACGCGTTGCGCGAGGGCTGGATGCCGATGCCCACCGTGCAGTGGTCGCCGCAGCCCGGCCTGGAACTGACCACCGCAGCGATCGCCATCGAGCAGCGCGGCGCGCCGGTCACGCTGGTGCGCTACCGCCTGCGCAACACCGGTACCACGCCCGTGTCAGGCAGCTTCAATCTGCTGACCCGGCCGATGCAGGTCAGCCCGCCGTGGCAGAACGGGGGGCCCTCGCCGATCCGCGACATCACCGTCGGCCGCGGCGATGCCGCGCAGGTGACGGTCAACGGGCGCACGCTGTTGCAGTCGCTGACGCCGGTGGCGCGCGCCTCCGCGTCGGCGTTCGGTGCCCATGGCGAGGGCGAGATCACCGGCCTGCTGATGGCCGATGCGTTGCCCGATGCGCAGCAGGCGCACGACGACAGCGGCCTGGCGGCCGGCCAGCTGGGCTACGACGTGGCGCTGGCGCCGGGCGCGACGCAGGACATCGTCATCGCCTTCGCCCTCGGTGAGGCACGCATCGATCCGGCCAAGCCGCTGCCGGACGCGCCCGCGCTCGACCTTGCCGCGCTGACCGGCCCGAAGGCCTTCGACACGCTCAGCGACCAGGTGGCCGCGCAATGGCAGGCGCGCCTGGGCCGCATCGGCCTGTCGCTGCCGGACGCGTCGCTGGTCGACATGCTGCGGGCGCAGGCGGCGTACATGCTGATCAACCAGAGCGGACACGCCATGCAGCCGGGCCCGCGCAACTACAACCGTTCCTTCATCCGCGACGGTGCGGCGACGGCGGCCACGCTGGTGCGCATGGGCATGGCCAAGACCGCGCGCGATTACCTGCAGTGGTACGCCGGCCATGCGGTGCACGAGAACGGCCTGGTCTCGCCGATCCTCAACGATGACGGATCGGTCAACACCGGTTTCGGTTCCGACATCGAGTACGACAGCCAGGGGCAGTTCATCTGGCTGGTCGCCGAACTGGCGCGGCTGGACGGCGGTGCGCGCAGCGTGCGCGACTACCAGGACAAGGTGACGCGCGCGATGAAGTTCATGCAGGCACTGCGCGAGCGCACGATGGTGCCCGGCTATCTCGCCGACCAGCCGGCGCCGGAACGTTTCCACGGCATCCTCGCGCCCTCGATCAGCCACGAGGGCTATCCGGTGCCCACGCATAGCTACTGGGACGACTACTGGGCGCTGAAGGGCTGGCACGACGGGGCGTGGCTGGCCGAGCAGTGGGGCGATGCGAAGACCGCCGCCTGGGCACGCGGGCAGTACGCGGCGCTGCGCGCGTCGATGGCCGCATCGATTCGCGCGACCATGAAGTGGAAGGGCATCGACACCGTGCCCGCCGATGCCGACATGGGCGGCAGCGACCCGACCAGCCTGTCGATCGGCCTGGATCCGGCCGGGCAGCAGGACGTGATGCCGGCCGACGCGCTGACGACCACCTTCGACCGCTACCTGGACGACGTGCGCAAGCGCGATACGCCCGGCGCGCTGTACGCGTACACGCCGTACGAGATCCGCAATGTGCTGACCTATGTGCATCTCAACCGGCCGCAGGAAGCGCACGAGCTGCTGATGCGCTTCCTGGGCCATCGTCGCCCCGCGCCGTGGCAGGTGCTGGCCGAGGTGGTGTACTCGGACGCGCGCCATGCCATCTATCTGGGCGACATGCCGCATACCTGGATCGGTTCGGAATACGCACGCGC
Organism: Pseudoxanthomonas sp. F37; assembly: GCF_022965755.1. Taxonomy (NCBI): domain Bacteria; kingdom Pseudomonadati; phylum Pseudomonadota; class Gammaproteobacteria; order Lysobacterales; family Lysobacteraceae; genus Pseudoxanthomonas; species Pseudoxanthomonas sp. F37. The sequence continues at coordinate 3,769,204 of NZ_CP095187.1, forward strand.
GATCTTCGGCATGCTGATGCACGAAGGCGACCAGGCGCTGTCGCTGCTGCCCGGCACGCCGCCCGCGTGGGTGGCGGGCGACGGCCTGCGCGTGGACGGCCTGCCGACGGCCTACGGCACGCTGGCCATGACCGCCCGCCAGCAGGGCCGGACCCTGCGCGTCACGCTCGGCCCGGGCCTGCGCAAGGACACCGCGCTGACGGTCCGCTGGCCCAACCGCACGAAGCCTTCGCAGGTGACCGTGGATGGCAAGGCCGTGGCCGACTTCGACGATCAGGGCCTACGCACTGCCACGCCGTTCAAGGAACTGGTCGCGACCTGGTGAGTCCCGGCGATCCGCTCGAAGGGCGCGTTCCCGGCACCAGCATGGGCACGCGCCGGCGATAGTCCTCGTACTCCGGCAGCGCGGCGACCAGGTCGCGTTCTTCCCAGCGGATCGCGAGCAGGATGTAGATGGTCGTCGTCACCGCGAACAGCAGGTGCGTCACCGTCATGGTCGGCGTGGCCCAGAAGGTCAGCAGCCAGGCCAGGTACAGCGGATGGCGGATCCAGCGGTACACGGTCGGCGTGCGGAAGGGCAGCGCGGTGTAGGGCCTGCCCCGGAACTGCAGCCAGACCTGGCGCAGGCCGAACAGGTCGAAGTGGTTGAGCAGGAACGTGGTGTACAGCAGCAGCGCCCAGCCGGACGCATAGAGGGCGTACAGGAGGGCGCGCGCCGCCGGGTCCCGCACCTCCCACACCGTACCGCCCAGCGGACTCCACAGCCAGAACAGCAGGATCAGCGCCAGGCTGGACAGCAGCGTGTAGGTGCTGCGTTCGGCGGATTCGGGGATCAGCCGCGTCCACGCGCGCTTGAACGCCGGACGCGCCATCACGCTGTGCTGCACGGCGAACAGGGCCAGCAGGCCCAGGTCGATCAGCAGTGCGGTGGCCAAGGGCGCGGTCGGCGCCGAGTCCATGCCCTTGGGCACCCACAGGTTGCCGATGAAGCCGATGGCGTACAGGAACGTGGCGAAGAACACGGCGTAGCAGACCACGCCGTAGAGCAGGATCAGTGTGCGTTTCATCGGAACCTCGCGATGCATGCGCGGCAGGGCCGGGGGAGCGCTGCCTGCGCGGGACGGGAGGCGCCAGCGTCGCCCGCCTGCGCCGGCCACGGCAGGGGAACAATGTCCCGACGTGTGGCCCCGCGCACGCACCGCAGGGGAGCAATGTCCCGGCTACACTGCGGACCGGTTCCCTCCGGGACGGCCGCATGCAGCAGGCGATCCGCTACCTGACCACCGGCGACGGCACGCGCCTGGCGTGGGCTTCGCTCGGCAGCGGGCCGGTGCTGGTGAAGGCGGCCAACTGGCTGAGCCACCTGGAATACGACCTGGAAAGCCCGATCTGGCGCCACTGGTACCGGTTCTTCGGCGAACACTACCGCCTGCTGCGCTACGACGAACGCGGCTGCGGCATGACCGGCGGCGACGCCCGCGGCCTTACCCTGGACCATTGGCTGGGCGACCTGGAAGCCGTCATCGACGCGGCCGACCTGCGCGAACCCTTCGCGCTGATGGGCGTCTCGCAGGGCGCGGCCGCCTGCATCGCCTACGCGGTGAAGCATCCGCAGCGCGTCTCCCAACTGCTGCTCTACGGCGCCTATGCGCGCGGCCCGTACGAGCGGGGCAATGAGGAAGCGGCGCGCCTGTACCGCGCCATCATCGACATCGCACGGGTCGGCTGGACCGATCAGAACCCGGTCTTCCGCCAGGTCTTCACTTCGCGCTTCATTCCCGGGGCCAGCGAGGCCCAGGTGCATTGGTTCAACGAACTCGCGCGCCTCACCACCACCGCGGAGGCGGCAGGCTGCCTGCTGGAAGCCCGCGCGCACATCAACGTCACCGCCCTGCTGGGCCAGGTCGCGGCGCCGACCCTGGTCCTGCACGCGCGGCAGGACTGCGTGGTGCCGCTGGAGGAGGGTCGCCTGCTGGCCGCGGGCATTCCCGGTGCGCGCTTCGTCGAGCTGGACTCGCGCAACCATGTGCTGCTGGAGCACGAGCCGGCGTGGCAGCGCTTCCGCCAGGAAACACTGGCGTTCCTGGGCGGCGCGCCGCGCGGCGATGACCGCCTGGCCGCGCTGACGCCGCGCGAACGCGAGATCGTCGCCGCGCTGGTGTCCGGGCAGACGAATGCGCAGATCGCGGCCTCGCTGTTCATCAGCGACAAGACCGTGCGCAACACCCTCACCCGCATCTACGAGAAGCTGGGCGTGCAGTCGCGGACGCAGGCGATGGCGCTGTTGCGGGGGGCGGTGGTGGAGTGAGCCGGCACCAGGAACGCTAGTCCGCGATCACCCATCGTCCATTGTCCTGCAGCACCACTTCGAAGCGCGCCCACTGCCGGAACTCGTCGGGACTGGCGACACCGGCCGTGCCTGCCTGTTCGCCCGCGACCACGCGGTACTGCAACGCCGGGCCTTCGCCTTCCAGCACGTGGCGCACGCTCCACAGGCGGCCGAGCTTGCCGTTGCTGTAGTGGCGGCCGCGGATGATCGCGTCCGGGTGGGTGATGTTGCGCTCGGCGTGCTGCTTGGCCAGTTCCAGCAGTTCGGTGAGGTTCTCGGTGGTGATGTCCACGTAGGAGTTGAGCTGTTCCATCGCCGCGGAAAAGTCTTCCTGGGTCAGTTCGAACTGGCGCTGCGCGGGCTGGGTGATGCGCGAGGCCTGGCGGCGGCGGTGCAGGTGGGCCGGGTAGCGGCGCCACGGGAACAGCGCGTTGAAGGCGATGGCCATGGACAGGATGGCCGCCACGTTGACCAGCACGGGCATCAGCAGGTAGCCGTAGCCCAGCGCGTGCACGTCCGGGCCGCCGATCACCGCGGCCAGGGCGGTGGCGCCGCCGGGCGGGTGGATGCAGCGCAGGTAGTACATGCCCAGCACGGCCAGGCCCACGGCGACGGCGGCGGTCCAGGCGTGGCCGGGGACCAGTTTCTGGCAGCTCACGCCGATGAAGGCGGACAGCAGGTGCCCGCCCACGACGGCCCAGGGCTGCGACAGCGCGCCCTGGGGCACGGCGAACAGCAGCACGGCGGAGGCACCCATCGAGGTGACCATCAGCGCGCCGCCGACGGCCGATGCGGCTTCGGTGGGGAACGTCCACCGCGTCAGCCCGTACACCGCCAGGATGCCCAGCAGCGCGCCGATGCCCGATATCCACTTCTCGCCATGGCGCGTGGTGTTGCGCTCGATGCCCAGCAGCAGGCGCAGCTCGGTGAGGGGGGAATGGGGGCTCATGGGCAGCAGGGTGGGGAGGGGCGCCGCAGTCTATGCGAATCCGCCCGGGGCACGGGGCGCGGATCGGTCCCGGTGGGCCGGGTTTCCCCCGGGCCGCGGCGGGGCCTACACTCGGGGCAGGCCGTGGGGGCACGGGCCGAATGCAACAGGGGACCAGGCTGATGATTCTGACGCTTCCCGATCTGATCACGCCCGAGGAGCTCGTGCTGATCAAGCAGAAGCTGGCGGCGGTGCCGTTCGCCGATGGCAAGGCGACGGCGGGGGAACTGCTGCACGCCAAGAAGCAGAACCAGCAGATCCCCTGGGATCATCCGGTGATGAAGGACATCACCAACCTGGTGATGCAGGCGCTGGGGCGCCACGATGCGTTCATGAGCGCCGCCCAGCCGCGGCGGCTGGCGGCGATGCTCGTGAGCCGTTACGGGCCGGGCATGGCCTACGGGTCGCACGTGGACTCGGCGGTGATGGGGGCGCCGCACCATGTGCGCAGCGATGTGTCGTTCACGCTGTTCCTCAGCGAGCCGGACACGTACGAGGGCGGGGAGCTTGCGTTCGAGGTGGCCGGCAGCGAGGTGTCGTTCAAGCTGCCCGCGCGGTCGGCGATCTGTTATTCGACCGGGCAGTTGCACCGGGTGCGGCCGGTGGAAAGCGGGGAGCGGCTGGCGGTCGTGGGCTGGGTGCAGAGCCTGGTGCGCGACCCGGGCATGCGCGAGCTGCTGCACGATCTGTCCACGGCGCGCGAGTTGCTGGTGGGCAAGGAAGGGGTGGAGCGTTCGCTGGAGTTGGTCAACAAGTGCTATTCCAATCTCCTGCGGCGCAACGCCGAGCCCTAGGACGCGGCCATCCTGCGTAGGGGGCTCGCCCGCCGTCTGCGGGTATCAGGGGCGGGCGCTGAGCAATCCCATGCGGCGGAACCCCATTTCCAGCGGCACGGTCACCAGCGGCGGCACGGCGGCGATGACGGCCAGCAGCGTGGCCCACCACGGCCAGCGCAGGCGCAGGGCGGACAGCGCGGTGACCACCACGTAGAACAGGAAGGCGCCGCCATGCAGCGGGCCGAACACCTTGACGCCCAGGTCGTTGCCGGTGGCGCCGTACTTGAACGCCATGCCGATCAGCAGACCGGCCCAGGTGAAGCCTTCCAGGAAGGCAGCGACGGCGAACAGGCGCCCGGCGGGCGCGAGGGATCGGGACATGGAGGAACTCCAGTGAGGGAATGCCGCGACGCGATGGCGGCGGCGCTGGCTAGCTGGGGGATTCTAGCCACATCGGAAGATACGAAGGCTGCGCTCACGCCCACCGACATGGTTTGTAATGCGATGCAGGTCGGCCGCGACCCATCCACGGCCCCGTGGGGGTGTCGCTGCGGCCGAAGCCGTCCGTGCCCAGCACCGTGTACGCCATCGGCACGAACGCGCGGATCTGGTCCGCGTACGCCCGCACGTAGTTGGTGGCGGCGATGGCCGGGCCTTGGCGACCTTCCAACAGCTCGGTCACGTGGGCCTTGCGCGGCGGCGGCGCTTCCGGGTCCAGGCGGTCCCAGTGCTCGGCGTCGAAGCCGTCGCCGTGTAGTTCGTTGAAGCTGGAACATGCCAGGTGCGAGCGCTGAGCAATCCCATGCGGCGGAACCCCATTTCCAGCGGCACGGCCACCAGCGGCGGCGCGGCGGCGATGACCGCCAGCAGCGTGGCCCACCACGGCCAGCGCAGTCGCAGGGCGGACAGCACGGTGGCGACGGCGTAGAACAGGAAGGTGCCGCCATGCAGCAGGCCAAACACTTTGACGGCGCTCGCTGACGTGGGGGAGTTTTGCAGGGAAAGTTCGGGCTGGTATCGCGTGGGCTTAGCCGACGATGCAGCGCTACGGGCTTTGGCTCGTGCGGGAAACGCTGCGGGCGACATCCGGGTTGTCTCGGTAGTAGGCGGCGTTGTCCGCCAAGGCGTGCCACCGCTCGTAGTCGGACAGCACGCGGCGCAGGTCGGCAATGGCGGCGATCACCACCTCGTCCGGCGGAGTAGCTTGACCGGCCAGGTAGCCGTCCAGCAGTTCCAGCATGCAACGTATCCGGTCCAGGCAGGTCTCGGATTCGTGATAAGCGGCAAGACTGATGCGGTCAAGCTCGTCCCTCTCGCGTGGCGCGATGCCGACGTCCGCCAGCGTGGTGCCCGCTTCGCCTTGCAGCAGATCCAACAGCCGCTGCAGCGAGGTCTGGCTGACATCGCCGACGTCTCGGCCAAACGATGCTTCCATGGGCTCATAACGTGTGCCCTCTGTGTTGCGGTTCGCTTCCATGTCGAATCCTCCGGTTGTGATTGGCCGCAGCGGAATCGATCCGCCGCCTTAGCTCTGCGCCTATGCGTTTCGCAGTACGAGTCACATTTGAACCGCGACGGCCCACGAGCAAAGCGCACTCTCAATATATCTGTTTTACAGATATCTGCAACTCCGATATAGCTTAGGTGCGGTCTCGCGAATGCGACCCGCATGTCACCCAAGTCGATCCATAAAGACGAGTATCAAATCCTGCTGCGGTTGCTGCGGGAGATGCGTGCGAAAGCGGGTCTGACGCAGGCCGAGCTGTCGGCCGCCCTGGAGCGCCCGCAGTCTTATGTGAGTGATGTGGAGCGAGGAATCCGCCGGATGGATCTGTTGCAGATCAGGGACTATTGCCTTGCCTGCGAGACTACGCTGCCAAGTTTCGTGAAAGCGCTTGAGGGGGAGCTCAAGTAGGCGTGCGCATGAACGCGTATGAAGCAAAGGTCAGCGCCATTTCACAGGCAAGAAATTCCTGTAGCTTTGCCTATACACCAGTAGCATCGACGCGATCTGCTAGGGAGCTTGGCCCTGCAGAATGACTTAAGCCACATCCTTGCAACAATCTTGCCTCTCTTTATCCACAAGATCGACAGCATCATCCGCTTAAGGATAAAAACAGGCGAGCTCGCTCTAGCTCCTCTCGCAGCCCGGCACGAAAAGCGGCATCCCTGTACCCATGCCCTTCGACATACCCAAACGTCGACCGTAACTCCCCCTCGACCACACTCAGATTCCCCCACCCAATCACCCGGTCACCCCACAGCACTGGCAACGCGTAATACCCCAGCTTTCGCTTCGGCGCCGGCGTGTACGCCTCGAAGCGGTACGTCCAGCCCCAGAACATCTCGAACCGCCGCCGGTCCCACACCACCGGATCGAACGGCGTCAGCAGCCGCACCTGGTCATCCGGCTTCCAGCGCCGCGAGCGCGGATCCTCGTCCGCCGGCCAGTACCAGTCCACCCCCTCCACCCGGGCCGTGCCCAGCCGCTGGCGCGCCCGCTTCAACGCCGCCGCGCGCAGGCCTTCCCATTGCGGCACCCCGCGGCGCAGATAGGCCAGCAACTGGCCCAGGCTGGCCGCCGGCAACGGCGCGTACTTGCGCACGATGATGTCCAGCAACGCATCCAGCCGCGTCTCCGCATCCGACATCGCAACCGGTGACGCATCACCGATCCGCGGCGCATACACGCGCGTACCGCCCTCGCGGCGCGCGACCCGCAGCAGGCCGCGGTAATGCATGCCGTCCAGCAGCTGCGTGCTCGCGTTGGACGAACCGCCGAACCAGTTGGTCGTCTTGCCATGCCCGAAGTGCGCATCCACGTCGCGCGGATGCGCCGTGCCGCGCTCGCCGACGAAGGCCAGTACCGCCTGCGCCTGCTTCCAGCGCGCGGGCGTCCACACCTCGCGCGCCTTGCGCGGATGCATCAGCTGGTGATGCTCGCGCGGCAGGAAGCCGTAATTGACGAAGAAATCTTCCTCCAGCGGCAGTCGCGGATACCGCCTTTCCAGGTCCCCGGCGCGATAGCCGGCGACGCGGTGGCGCAGGGTCAGGTCCTGCGCGCGTGCCGGCGCCCGGATCGGATCAGCCTGCACGAAGCCCAGCCGCTGGATCGCCCGCGACAGCGTGGTCGGCTTGAACAAGCTGCGGGCGACGGCATAGCGGCGCAGGTGATCGAGGGTGAGCGTCATGCGGCGCGGCCCATCACCGCATCACCCTTCGCCACGCGCTCATGCCGCGACGTCGATGTACTCCACCTGGCTCGAAGGCACCGGAATGGCCACGCCGTCCTCGCGCAATCCGGCCAGATGCAACGCAATGGCGTCGTGGATCAGTACTTCCACCTCGGCCTTGGTGGCACCGGTGGCCACGCAACCCGGCAGGTCCGGGACATACGCGGAATAGTTGCCGCCAGCTTGCTCGATGACGATGGCGTAGCGCATGGAAGTCACCTCTTGATCCCGGCCTGCTTCAGGATGCTGGCCAATGTCCCGGGCGCCACATCATCACCCGGCTTGCCGGCGACTGTCACGCGGCCTGGAAGCGTGGGGTGCTTGAACTGCCGGTGGCTGCCGGTCTGGCCCACCTGCTGCCAGCCCGCGTCCTTGAGTTGTTGCAACACATCGCGAATCTTGGGTGGCACGTTCGCATTCCTTGCGAAGGGATTCCATCGTCCCTGCTCACATTCCGTTCCGAGACTCCCTCCCCCGCAGGCGGGAGAGGGAGTGTATGACCTCAAACCCCAATCGGGTTCGCCTTCTCCACATCGATCTTGTACTGCTTGATCGCGCGGGAGACGTCCTTGGCGGTCATCTTGCCTTCCTTCGCCAGGGCGGCGATGGCGGCGTGGGCGATGTAGTAGCGGTCCACCTCGAAGTGGCGGCGCAGGTTGGCGCGGGTGTCGCTGCGGCCGAAGCCGTCCGTGCCCAGCACCGTGTACGCCATCGGCACGAACGCGCGGATCTGGTCCGCGTACGCCCGCACGTAGTCGGTGGCGGCGATGGCCGGGCCCTGGCGGCCTTCCAGCAGCTCGGTCACGTAGGCCTTGCGCGGCGACTTCGCTTCCGGGTTCAGGCGGTTCCAGCGCTCGGCGTCGAAACCATCGCGGCGCAGCTCGTTGAAGCTGGGGCACGACCAGATGTCGGCGGTCACGCCGAAATCCTTGTCCAGCAGCTCGGCCGCGGCGATCGCCTCGCGCAGGATGGTGCCGCTGCCCAGCAGCTGCACGCGCAGCTCGCCCTTCTTCGGCTTGCCGGCGTCGGTGAGCAGGTACATGCCCTTGATGATGCCCTCGGCCGCGCCTTCCGGCATGTCCGGGTGGGTGTAGTTCTCGTTCATCAGGGTGACGTAGTAGTACTCGTCCACCTGCTCCTGCAGCATCTTCTGCATGCCGTGCTGCAGCACCACCGCCACTTCGAAGCCGAAGGTCGGGTCGTAGCTGCGCACGTTGGGGATGCCGCCGGCCACCACGTGGCTGAAGCCGTCCTCGTGCTGCAGGCCTTCGCCGTTGAGCGTGGTGCGGCCCGCGGTGCCGCCCAGCAGGAAGCCGCGCGTGCGCATGTCCGCCGCCTGCCAGGCGATGTCGCCGATGCGCTGGAAGCCGAACATCGAGTAGTAGATGTAGAACGGCAGCATGGGCACGTTGCTGACCGAATAACTGGTGCCCGCCGCCATCCACGACGACATCGCACCCGGCTCGCTGATGCCCTGCTGCAGCACCTGGCCGGACTGGTCCTCGCGGTAGTACATCAGCTGGTCGGCATCGACCGGCTTGTACTTCTGGCCGAACGGCGCGTAGATGCCGATCTGACGGAACATGCCTTCCATGCCGAAGGTGCGCGCCTCGTCGGCCACGATCGGCACCAGGCGCGGGCCCACCTGCTTGTCGCGCAGGGCGATGTTCAGGCCCTGCACGAAGGCCATGGTGGTGGAGATTTCGCGGTCGCCGGTGCTCTTGAGCAGGCGGTCGAAGGCTTCCAGCCTGGGCGTCTCGAACGACTGGCTGGCCTTGCGGCGGCGCTGCGGCAGGTAGCCGCCCAGCGCGGCGCGGCGTTCCTTCAGGTACTGCACTTCCGGCGAGTTCTCGCCCGGGTGGTAGAACGGCACCTGCGACGCTTCTTCCAGCTGCTTGTCGGTGACCGGGATGTTGAAGCGGTCGCGGAACGTGCGGATGGCCTCGTCGTCCAGCTTCTTGGTCTGGTGGGTCGGGTTGAGCGATTCGCCCGCCGAGCCCATGCCGTAACCCTTCACCGTCTTGGCCAGGATCACCGTGGGCATGCCCTGGGTGTTCACCGCCTCGTGGTAGGCCGCGTAGACCTTGTGCGGATCGTGGCCGCCGCGGTTGAGGCGCCAGATGTCGTCGTCGGACAGGTTGGCGACCATGGCCGCCGTCTCCGGATACTTGCCGAAGAAGTTGTCGCGCGTGTACTTGCCGCCGAACGCCTTGCAGTTCTGGTACTCGCCGTCGACGGTTTCCATCATCAGCTTCTTCAGCACGCCGCCGGTGTCGCGGGCGAGGAGCGGATCCCAGTAGCTGCCCCACAGCAGCTTGATGACGTTCCAGCCGCCGCCGCGGAACACGCCTTCCAGTTCCTGGATGATCTTGCCGTTGCCGCGCACCGGGCCGTCCAGGCGCTGCAGGTTGCAGTTGACCACGAAGATCAGGTTGTCCAGGCCCTCACGGCCGGCCAGCGCGATGGCGCCCAGGGTTTCCGGCTCGTCGCTCTCGCCGTCGCCGATGAAGCACCACACCTTGCGGTCGGACTTCTCGATCAGGCCGCGGTGCTCCAGGTACTTCATGAACTGCGCCTGGTAGATGGCCGCCAGCGGGCCCAGGCCCATCGATACGGTGGGCGTCTGCCAGTAGTCCGGCATCAGCCACGGGTGCGGGTAGGACGAGATGCCCTGGCCGTCGACTTCCATGCGGAAGTTGTCCAGCTGCTGTTCGCTGATGCGGCCTTCCAGGAACGAGCGCGCGTAGATGCCCGGCGCGCTGTGGCCCTGGATGAACAGCAGGTCGCCCGGGTGGTTGTCGCTGGGCGCGCGCCAGAAGTGGTTGAAGCCCACGTCGTAGAGCGTGGCGCCGGAGGCGAAGCTGGCGATGTGGCCGCCCAGGTCGCCGGGCTTGCGGTTGGCGCGCACCACGGTGGCCATCGCGTTCCAGCGGATGATCGAACGGATGCGCCATTCCAGCGCGGCGTCGCCCGGGCTCTTGGCCTCGTTCTGCGGCGCGATGGTGTTGACGTATTCGGTGGTGGGCGAGAACGGCAGGTAGGCGCCGGCGCGGCGGGTGACTTCCACCATGCCTTCGAGCAACTGGTGAGCACGCAGGGCGCCGTTCTTGTCGATCACCGCCTGCATGGAATCGATCCATTCGCGGGTCTCCTGCGGATCCGGATCGCTCTGCAACATGTCGTTCAACCAGTTCATTCCCACTCCTGTTGCGCCGCGCGTGGGGCACGGCGTTGCCGTTCTTGTAGAGCCTTGAAGTGTAACGCACGCACCCCGCGCCCAACCCGGCTACGCAGGCGTATGGAAGGGACATTGCGTGCCTGTCCCGGGACAGCGACCACACCAAAATCAGACCTTTGCGCTATTGCATTGCAGCATGCCCCGCCGGCGTATGATCGCCGTCCAGGGGAAGGCTGCGATCAGGGTCGGCATGCGCGACACAGTGCCCAACGATGTCGTGCCAGAGAAGGAGGCCGCCGGCGCCGCGCACTGGCGCAGCAGCCTGCGCACGCGCATTGCGCTGTGGGCCGGCCTGGTGAACGTGGCGCTGCTGCTGTTGCTGGTGCTGGGGACGGCCTGGTTCGCCCGCCGGCTGATCCTGGACGACGCCCGCCGCGACACCCATGCCACCACCCAGGAGGCCGCGCAGCGGCTGGACGGCGCGCTGCACGTGGTGACCATCACCACCCACGGCATCTCCGACCTGGTGGGGGGCGCGCAGCTGTCGCCGGACGAACTGACGGCCACCCTGCGCGCCATGGTGAAGGCCACGCCCGGCTGTGCCGGCGGCCTGCTGATCCTGGAGCCGCGCACGCGCAGCGACCTGCCGTTCGCCCGCTACGTGGCCGCCGATGGCCGCGACCGTGACTTCATCGCCGACGGCTACCCGTTCCGCGCACAGGGCTGGTACCAGCGCACCGTCGCCTCGCCCGGCGGCTGGTGGTCCGAGCCCTACCTCAACCAGACCGCCGGCGGCGTGTGGATGGTCACTTACAACATGCCGCTGCGCGATCCGGGCCGCGGCGCGCTCACGCGCGGCATGGTCAGCCTGGACCTGCCGCTGGCCAACCTGACCGGAATGGTCGACTCGCTGGCGCACCTGCCGGGCTGGCGGGTCTCGCTGGTGGCCCCGGCCGGCACCCTGGCGCTCAATCCCGAGGTGGGCGTGGAGCGGCGGGAGGCGCTGGACGACTACATCGCCCGCGCCGGCCGCCACGACCTGGGCGAGGCGGCCCGCGCGGTGCGCCAGCGCCAGCCGCTGCAGTACGCGCATACCGACGCCATCAGCCTGGAACGTCGCTTCACCGTGGTGGAACCGGTCGGCGACAGCGGCTGGACCCTGTTGGTGGCGCAGTCCTACGAACTGGTCATGGCCCGCCTGACCGACGCGCTGTGGCGGCTGGCCGCGGTCGGCGCGCTGCTGGCGCTGGCCTGCATGCTGGTGGTGCGCAAGCTGGCGCGCCACGTCAGCCAGCCGGTGGAAGGCCTGTCCTCGGCCGCCGCGCGGCTGGGACGCGGCGAGTACGACATGCCGGTGCCCTACGTGGCGCGGCGCGACGAGGTGGGGCAGATGGCGCGCACGCTGGAACATGCGCGCGGTTCGATCCAGCGCCAGCTGCGCGAGATCGCCGACATGACGGCCGCGCGCCAGAAGCTGGAGAGCGAACTTTCGATCGCCCGCGAGATCCAGCAGGCCATGCTGCCGCCCGGACTGGCCATCGATCGCGAACACGCGCACCTGGAAGCCTATGCACGGCTGGAACCGGCCAAGGCGGTGGGTGGCGATTTCTACTGCTTCATCCAGACCGATCCGGACGGCCTGTGGTTCGCCATCGGCGATGTGTCCGACAAGGGCGTGCCGGCGGCGCTGTTCATGGCGCGCACGGTGACGGTGCTGGAAGTGGCGGCCAGCACGCACGATTCGCCCGAGCGCGTACTGGCCGAGGCCTCGCGCCGGCTGGTGCAGGGCAACGACGCCTGCATGTTCGCCACCGTGCTGTGCGGGCGCGTGGACGTGCGCACGGGCGCCTGCGTGCTGGCCAGCGCGGGCCATGACGCGCCCCTGCTGCTGCACGCGGACGGACGCGTCGAGACGCTGCCCGTGCAGCCCGGGCCGCCGCTGGGATTCGAGGTGGGCGATGTGTTCCCGCTGTGGTCCGGAACGGTTCCCTCCGGCGCCACCCTGCTGGCCTGGACCGATGGCATCACCGAGGCCTTCGATGCCGAAGACCGCGCCTTCGGCGCCGAGCGCATTCCGGGCGCCCTGCAGCCCGGCGCGACCGCGCGCGAACAATGCGAAGGCCTCATCGCACAGGTTCACGCATTTACCGGCGCCGCGTCGCAGTCCGACGACATCACCGCGCTCGCCCTCCGTCGCCGGCTGGACAACGCCGCCGCTTCCCCCGAAGCTCCGCCACCACAGGAGACCGCACATGCAGATGCGACTGTTCATCCCCCGTGAGCACGCCCGCGTGGACGACCTCAATGCGTCGCTCGAGGCCGTGCTGGCCAACAACGGCGTCAGCCGGGCCATCCAGGGCGACGTGCGCCTGATCGTCGAAGAACTGGCGAGCAACGCCATCGAACACGGCGACCTGGCGCGCGTGGACGCGGAAGAACACGAACTGTGCGTGGACATCGCCATCCGCGAACACCTGCTGACGCTGGAGTTCCGCGAGAGCGGCGCGGCCTTCAATCCGCTGGAGCAGCCGCCCCCGGACCTGGACGCCGACATCCTGGACCGCCCCACCGGAGGACTGGGCCTGCACCTGGTGCGGCAGGTATCGGAACAGGCGACCTACCAGCGCGTCGGCAACTACAACGTGGTGCGCCTGACCCTGCGCATCCCCACCGAGGAGAACGGAGCATGAGCCTGCGCATCGAGATCCTGCCGCCGGGCAAGGGCAGTCAGCGCGTCGCGGTGGGAGGACGGCTGGACACCCACACCTACGAAGACCTGGATGAAGCACTGGCGCCGCTGCTCACCCGCCAACTGCACTCGCTGGTGCTGGACCTGTCGGGGCTGGACTACATCAGCAGCGCGGGCATCCGCTCCATCTTCAAGGCACGCAAGACGCTGGCCCCGCACGGCGGCAAGGTGCTGCTGGTCAACCCGCAGCCACAGATCCAGAAGGTGCTGGACATGGTCAAGGCGGTGCCGTTGAACGAAATCTTCTCGTCCACCGCCGAGGCCGACGCCTACCTGGACCTGATGCAGCGCCGGGTGCTGGAGGCCGGCGAAGACGAGGACTGACGAACGCCGGCCGCCCCGTCTCACTTTTCCATTACGATCCGACCTCCCCCCTCCTCCCCGGGCCGCCCCCACCCGGCACATCCGCTGCACCGAGATGCCCGATGACATTGGAGATTGAGGTCTACCCACCGGTGAACGGCAACCAGTACGTGATGCTGGGCGGCCGGCTGGACACGCTGAGCCACGCGCAGCTGGACCAGGCGCTGGCCCCGATGCTGGCCGCGCGCCCGCAGGCGCTGGTGCTGGACCTGGCGCACCTGGACTACATCAGCAGCGCCGGCGTGCGCAGCATCCTGAAGGCACGCAAGGCGCTGGCCCCGCACGAGGGGCGGCTGCTGGTGGTGCACCCGCAGGAACAGATCCGCAAGGTGATCGAGATCGTGCAGGCCGTGCCGATGGACGAGATCTTCGAGTCCACCGCCGACGCCGACGCCTACCTCGACGCGCTGCAGCGGCGCATTCTCGATGGCGAGGAAGACCAGTGACGTTAGCTAGCCGGCAAGTCCAAAGCCCCGGGTGAAGTACCACAGCATGATGATGGCGTTGACGACACCATGAACTACGGCTCTCTGTGCCGAGCTGAACCCCTTCGCCAGTGCGAACCAGCACAGGACCATTGACACGGCGAATGCCCAGATCATCGCGCCTGTGTGAACCAGTGCAAAAACTGCGGAAACAAACAGCGACGCCCACCAACGACCGATAATCCCCACTGCCCCCTGCAGCAGGAGATGGCGCACCACTTTTTCTTCGAAGATCGGCGCCGTCAGCACGGCACTGGAACATCCCACTACAAGTGCGATCACACTTGCATTCGCAATATCGAAGAACTGGGTGTTGCCCCAAGCGAATATTGCCACCCAAGCAAGCGCCAAGGCAGCGCCGATGGCACATAGAAGCAGGAAAAGCCTGCTGCTCCATCGAACGATATTGACCTCGGGATAGAGCTTCATCAACACCAGCGCCACCAGTAGCTCCGCGAGGGGCTTTGCACCCACTGCACCGACGTGGCTCATCAGTGCAACCATGGCACCGCACAACAGGGAGCCGAGGCTTCCGGCAAGGAATAGCCCAGCGGATTCCGATCTCGAAAGCACTGTCATGTTGCTTCGCACGGGACCGAAGAAGGAGGAGAGCGGAGCCACCCCTTTCCGACGCACTCAGAAGACGCGCGTGATGATGCCAGGGACAGTGATCGGGCTCACTGCCAGAAAGGACCAAACAGCCTTTGCTGCGTATCCCCAGTCAGCTCCGGTACCCGTGCATGAAACCGACGTATCCGTACCGACGGACACGGTACAGGTCATCTCTCCCCCTTCGACGCAATCCAGCTCTTTCATTTTCAGCGTACGCATCTTGAATCTCCTTCAGTGTAGTCGCGCCCACTCCATTGCGAGGCGCGCCCCGAATCTATCGGGCGTTCAAACGTATCAGTCCACCTCTCGGAAAACCATGCGCGCGAGATGGCATTCCGTGACAATTCGTGTCATCTCACAACAAGTACCCTTTGCAATTCAGTCTCTTGGAATTCCCTGTCAGCAGGACTGTACAAGTTCAGTCAGAATTGCTGACACTCGCCCGAGATCAACGCAGCAGCCGCGGATGCCGGGAGCCAAGGAAGAAACCTGGTTGTCGTAGGAATGACGTGAGTCGCGACGGCATGAATCAGGCGTCCTGGCCTCTGATGGCAGACGGTCGCGACTCATGTCGCTCCTGCAGCATCCGCAATAAAAAACGCCCCGCATGCGGGGCGTTTTCCGTTCCGGCGATTCGCCGTGCCTCAACCCGGCCCGCTGCGCTCGGCCTCGCGTTGCTGGCGGATCTGCGCGTCCACGGCGGCGATGGCGGTCATGTTGATCACCCGCCGCGGCGTGGCGCTGGTGGTCAGGATGTGTACCGGCTTGGAGATGCCCATCAGGATGGGGCCGATGGCCACGCCATCGGTGACCACGCGCACCATGTTGTAGGCGATGTTGGCCGCATCCAGGTTGGGCAGCACGAACAGGTTCGCGCGCCCGCTCAGCGTGCTGCCCGGCATGATCCGGTTGCGCAGCACTTCGTCCCAGGCAGTGTCGCCCTGCATCTCGCCGTCCACGTTGAGGTCCGGCTTGCGCTTGAGCAGCAGCTCGCGCACCTTGCGCATCTTCAGCGAGCCCGGGGTTTCGTGGCTGCCGAAGTTGGAGTGCGACAGCAGCGCGATGCGCGGCTCGATGCCGAACAGCTTCAGCCGGTAGGCCGCCTGCAGCGTGGCCTCGGCGATCTGCTCGGCGGTGGGGTCGTCCTGCACGTGCGTGTCCAGGAAGAAGTACGCGCCCTGGTTGTTGATCACGCCGGTCATGGCCGAGGTGGACTGCACGCCCGGATCCAGCGGAATCATGCTGCGCACATAACCCAGCTTCTTGTGGAAGCGCCCGACGATGCCGGTGATCAGCGCATCCGCCTCGCCGCGCGCCACCATCACCGAGGCGATCAGCGTGGGCCGCGAACGCATCAGGTTCTTCGCCGCCGCCGGGGTCACGCCGCGGCGCGCGGTCAGCGCGTGGTAGTGCTGCCAGTAGTCGTTGAAGCGCGGATCGTCGTTCTGGTTGGTCAGCTCGAAATCCACGCCCGCGCGCATGCGCAGGCCCAGGCGCTGGATGCGCGCGTCGATCACTTCGGGGCGGCCGATCAGGATGGGGAAGGCCAGGCCTTCGTCGATCACCGTCTGCACGGCGCGCAGCACGGTCTCTTCCTCGCCTTCGGCGTACACCACGCGCTTGATGTCGGCGCGGGCGCGGTCGTACACCGGCTTCATCATCAGGCTGGTGCGGTAGACGAACTGGCCCAGCTTCTCGCGGTAGGCCCACATGTCGGCGATCGGCCGCAGGGCCACGCCGGAATCCATGGCGGCCTGCGCCACCGCGGCGGCCACTTCCACCAGCAGGCGCGGATCGAACGGGCGCGGGATGAGGTATTCGGGGCCGAAGCAGGGCACGTCGTCGCCGTAGGCGCTGCCCAGGTCGGACGCTTCGCGGCGCGCCAGGTTGGCGATGGCATGCACGCAGGCCACCTTCATCGCCTCGTTGATGACGGTGGCGCCCACGTCCAGCGCGCCGCGGAAGATGTACGGGAAGCAGAGCGCGTTGTTGACCTGGTTCGGGTAGTCGCTGCGGCCGGTGCCGATGATGGCGTCCGGGCGCACGGCCTTGGCGTCGGCCGGCGAGATCTCGGGGTTGGGGTTGGCCAGCGCCAGGATGACGGGCTTGTCCGCCATGGTGGCGACCATCTCCGGCTTCAGGATGCCGCCGGCCGACAGGCCCAGGAAGATGTCCGCGCCGTCGACGATCTCGGCCAGCGAACGCTTGCCGGTGTCGCGCGCGTAGCGCGCCTTGTCCGGGTCCAGGTTCGGGCGACCGGTGTAGATCACGCCGTCGCGGTCGAAGGCCAGGATGTTCTCCGGTTTCAGGCCCAGCGCCACCAGCATGTCCAGGCAGGCGATGCCCGCCGCACCGGCGCCGCTGGTGGCCAGCTTCACCTCGCCGATCTTCTTGCCCACCACCTCCAGCGCATTGACCACCGCCGCGCCGACGATGATCGCGGTGCCGTGCTGGTCGTCGTGGAAGACCGGGATGTTCATCCGCTCGCGCAGCTTGCGCTCGACGATGAAGCACTCCGGCGCCTTGATGTCCTCCAGGTTGATGCCACCGAAGGTGGGTTCGAGCGAGGCGATGATGTCGACCAGCTTGTCCGGGTCGGTCTCGTCGATCTCGATGTCGAACACGTCGATGCCGGCGAACTTCTGGAACAGCACGCCCTTGCCTTCCATCACCGGCTTGCCGGCCAGCGGGCCGATGTTGCCCAGGCCCAGCACCGCGGTGCCGTTGGTGACCACGGCCACCAGGTTGCCGCGCGCGGTCAGCTCGCTGGCACTGGTGGGATTGTCGACGATCGCCTCGCAGGCATAGGCCACGCCCGGCGAATAGGCCAGCGCCAGGTCGCGCTGGGTCAGCATCGGCTTGGTCGGCGCGACCTTGATCTTGCCGGGCGGGGATTGCCGGTGGTATTCCAGCGCGGCCTGCTTGAAATCGTCGTTCGTCATCGCGGAAATGGTGCCTGTGGTGAAGGCGGGGGAGCGGCAATTCTAACCGGTCCCCGCCAGAGCCGGATTTCGCGGGTGCGGCGTCACGTCACACCACGGTCTGGCGTGCGGCGGTGGTCGCGGCCCCGCACGCGCAGGCATGGCCGTGGTGCCTGCGCGGATGCGGCGGCGCCTGCGTCAGTCGGCCGTGAGCCGCATCGGGTCGCCCGGCCCGGCGGCGGGGTCCGGCGCGGCGGCGATGGGCGTGGAAGGCCCGCCCAGCGCGCGCGCCAGCGCGTCGCGGTCCAGCGCGTTCTCCCAGCGCGCCACCACCAGCGTGGCCACCGCATTGCCGGTGAAGTTGGTCAGCGAACGGCATTCGCTCATGAAGCGGTCGATGCCCAGGATCAGCGCCATGCCGGCGACCGGCACTTCCGGCACCACGGCGAGCGTCGCGGCCAGGGTGATGAAGCCGGCGCCGGTGACGCCGGCGGCGCCCTTGGAACTCAGCATCGCCACCAGCAGCAGCATGATCTGGTGGCCCAAGCTCAGCTCGGTGTTGGTGGCCTGGGCGATGAACAGCGCGGCCAGGGTCATGTAGATGTTGGTGCCGTCCAGGTTGAACGAGTAGCCCGTCGGCACCACCAGCCCGACCACCGATTTGGACGCACCGGCGCGCTCCATCTTTTCCATCAACGACGGCAGCGCGGATTCGGAGGAGGAAGTGCCCAGCACCAGCAGCAACTCGGCCTTGAGGTAGCGGATCAGGCGGAAGATCGAGAAGCCGCACCACCACGACACCAGCCCGAGGATGACGATCACGAACAGCAGCGAGGTGAGGTAGAACGACCCGACCAGCCACCCCAGGTTGACCAGCATGCCGACGCCGTACTTGCCGATGGTGAAGGCGATGGCGCCGAAGGCGCCGATCGGCGCGGCCCGCATCAGCATGTGCACCAGCCGGAACACCGGCGTGGTCAGCGCCTCCAGCAGGTTCAGCACCGGGCGTCCCTTCTCGCCGACCATCGCCAGCGACAGGCCGAACAGCACGGCGACGAACAGCACCTGCAGGATGTTGTCGCCCACCAGCGGACTGACCAGGGTCTTGGGGATGATGTCCATCAGGAAGCCGACCAGCGACAGTTCGTGCGATTTCTGCACGTAGTCGTTGACCGCGGACTGGTCCAGGTCGGCCGGGTTGATGTTCATGCCGGCGCCGGGCTGCACCACGTGCGCCACGACCATCCCGACCACCAGCGCCAGCGTGGAGAAGAACAGGAAGTAGGCCATCGTCTTGGCGAACACGCGGCCGACCGTGCGCAGCTGGGTCATGCCGGCGATGCCGGTGACGATGGTCAGGAAGATCACCGGCGCAATGATCATCTTCACCAGCTTGATGAAGGCATCGCCCAGCGGCTTCATCGCTTCGGCCAGCGCCGGCTCGAAATGGCCCAGCGTCGCGCCCAGCACGATGGCCACGACCACCTGGACGTAGAGTTGCTTGTACAGCGGCTGCCGGGATGGCGGCAGGACGGCGGCTTCGGCCAGGTGCATGGGAAGGCTCCGGGTGCGGGCAGGGCGCCGCCCGGATCGGCGGCCCGGATGTTGTACCCCCGCTTCGCCGCGGCACCGATAACCTATTGGTACTAGCCCACGCCGCGGCGGTGCGCCCGTAGACTGGCCACCATGCTGCGCACGCGCCGCCACCGCCAGACCCTGCTCATCGTGCTGCTCACCGTGGGGGGCGCGGTGTTGGCCATGACGATGGCCTACCGCTGGGCCGTCGCGCGCGCCCAGCGCGACGAGACGGCCCAGCTGCACCGCCAGCTGGGCCTGCACTCGCAGGCGCTGCAGCAACGCATCGACCGCTACCGCACCCTGCCGCAGGTGCTGGCCCAGGATCCGGACCTGCGCCGCGCGCTGTCGGGGCCGGTGGATGACGCGCGCCGCGATGCGCTGAACCGGCGCCTGGAGGATGCCAACAGCGTCACCCGCTCCTCCACGCTCACCCTGATCGACCGCCGCGGCATCGCGCTGGCGGCCAGCAACTGGCGCGGACCTTCCAGCAACGTCGGCGAGGATTACAGCTTCCGTCCCTACGTGCAGCAGGCGCTGCGCCACGGGCGCGGCCAGTTCTACGGCATCGGCCTGACCACGGGCGAGCCCGGCTACTTCCTGTCCCAGGCCATCACCGGTAGCGACGGGCGGGTCGCCTGCCTGGTCGTCATCAAGATCGAGCTGGACGCGCTGGAGCAGGAGTGGCTGCAGACGCCGGACATCGTGCTGGTCAGCGACGCGCACGACGTGATCTTCCTCGCCAGCGGCGACGCCTGGCGCTACCGCACGCTGCGCCCGCTCACCGCGCGCGACCGGCGCGACATGGCCGCCACGCGCCAGTATGCGCATCAGCCGCTCCCACCGCTGCGCGTGCAGGCGCTGTCCTCGGATCCGGACAGCGCGCGCCGCGTGCGCGTGCTGGACCCGCCGCTCGCCGGACCGGTGCTGTGGCAGTCGGTGGCGCTCCCGGGCGAAGGCTGGCGCCTGCACCTGCTGCACGACGCGGCCTCGATCGATGCGGCAGCGCGCACAGCGGCGGTCGCGGCCGGCGGCGGCTGGCTGGCGCTGTCGTTCCTGGCGTTGTTCATGCAGCAGCGGCGGCGCCTGGCCGCACTGCGGCAGCGCAGCCGCGCCGAACTGGAAGCCGTGCTGCAGCAGCACGCGCAGGAACTGCGCACGGCCCAGGACGGCATCGTCGAAGCTGCGCGCTCGGCCGATGCGGGCCTCAGCCGCAGCCTGGAACACCTGCCGCAGGGCGTGGTGATCATCGACGCCGACCTGCGCCTGGTGGCGTGGAACTCGCGCTACCTGGACCTGTTCCGCTTCCCGCCGGACCTGATCCACGTCGGCCGGCGGATCGAGGACGTGTTCCGCTACAACGCGCGTCGGGGCCTGCTGGGTCCGGGCCCGGTAGAGGAGGCGATCCAACGCCGGCTGGACCACCTGCGCAGCGGCAAGCCGCACATGCGCGAGAGCGAGAAGGAGGACGGCGTGGTGCTGGAGATCCGCGGCAACCCGTTGCCGGACGGCGGCTTCGTCACCAGCTATGCCGACATCACCAGCTACAAGACCGCCGCCCGCGAGCTGCGCTCGCTGGCCGATGCGCTGGAGCATCGCGTGGAGGAACGCACGCGCGCGCTGGCCCAGGCCACCCAGGCGGCCGAGGACGCCAACCGCTACAAGACGCGCTTCGTCGCCTCGGCGGTGCACGACCTGCTGCAGCCACTGAATGCGGCGCGCATGTTCGTCTCCGCGCTGCGCGGGCGCCTGCCCGACGACGAGGCGCGTCGCATCGCCGACCATGTGGACAACGCGCTGGTCGCCCAGGACGCGATCCTCAACAGCCTGCTGGACATCGCGCGGCTGGAGTCCGGTGCGCTGCCCACGCGCGTGGGCGACTTCGCGCTCGCGCCGCTGCTGGAGACGCTGGTGCGCGAGTTCGGCATCCTCGCCGCCGACCGCGGACTGAGGCTGGAAAGCGTGCCGACGCGCGCCGTCGTGCGCAGCGACGAAGCCCTGCTGCGGCGCATCCTGCAGAACTTCCTGTCCAACGCGGTCCGCTACACGGCGCGCGGGCGCATCGTGCTGGGCTGCCGGCGCACCGCCGACGGCGTCCGCATCGAAGTGCACGACACCGGGCCCGGCATTCCCGCCGCGCACCAGCGGGAGATCTTCGAGGAATTCCGCCGGCTGGACGATGGCGTCAACAGCGACCGCGGCGCCGGCCTGGGCCTGGCCATCGTCGAGCGCATCGCGCGGCTGCTCGGCCATCCCATCGGCCTGCGTTCCTCGCCCGGTCGCGGCAGTGTCTTCAGCGTGTCCGTCCCGCGTGGCGACGCCGCGACGGCGGTCGCCCCTCCGCCCACCGCTGCCGAGCCGGACGACGGCTCCTCGCTGCAGGGCTGCGCGGTGTGGTGCATCGACGACGATCCCCGCGTTCGCGAGGCGGCGCGCGCGCTGCTCGAACGCTGGTCGTGCCGGGTCACCCTGGCCGCGGGCGCGGACGAAGCGCTGGCGGCGGCGCGCGCCGATGCGGTGCCCGACCTGGTGCTACTGGATGTCCGCCTGGGCGCGGTCACGGGCCCCGAGCTGTACGGGGCCCTGGCCAGGCGCTGGAAGCGCGAGGTGGCGGTGATCCTGGTCACCGCCGAACGCGACGACGCCGTGCGCGCGCTGGCCCGGCAGCATGGCTGGGGCTTCCTGTCCAAGCCGGTGAAGCCGGCCGCCCTGCGCGCACTGATGATGCAGACCCTGCTGCGCGGCCGCGAGCGGTAGCCGCCCCCGGGCGTGGGCCGCACTACCGGTCGGCGCCCCCTTCCTGCTCCAGTGCCTTCACCAGCAGCGCGGCCTGGGTGCGGCTGTTGCATTCCAGCTTCTTGAGGATCGCGGTGACGTGCACCTTCACCGTGTTCTCGGCCAGGCCGAATTCGTAGGCGATCTGTTTGTTCAGCAGACCATCGGCCAGGCTGAGCAGCACGCGGAACTGCTGCGGGGTGAGCTGGGCCAGCCGCGCTGCCAGCCGCGCATCGGCTTCCGAGCGTTCGGCGGTGATCGGGGGGAACCAGGTACCGCCGTCCAGCACCGCACGCACCGCGGTCCCGATGACCTCCACCGGCGAGGACTTGGGGATGAACCCGGCCGCGCCGAACTGCTGAGCGCGGCGGATCACCGGCGGATGGTCGTTGGACGAGATGACGATCACCGGCACGTCCGGGCGTTCGCCGCGCAGGTACACCAGCGAGGAAAACCCGCGCGCCCCCGGCATGGTCAGGTCGAGCAGGATCAGGTCGCAGTCGGGGTCGTCGGCCAGCGCCGCGGTCAGCGCCGAAGCGCTGGCCGCTTCCCGCCAGGACACCGGCCCCAGCAGTCCGTCCAGCGCATGCACCACCGCCGCGCGGAACAGCGGATGGTCGTCGGCGATGAGGATCTTGTGCGCAGTCATGGCGCCAGTCTGGCACGGCACGCCGGCGTTGCGCCGCTGCCGCGCAGCGGCGCGGCGCGCGTCGGCGCCCTAGTACCAATGCGTTATTGGTGGCCGGCACCCCCGCTGCCATCGTGCCGGGCACCGCCACCGACGCCGCCTCCGCCATGCATCCCGATCCGCGCGCATCCCGCTATGCCCTCGCCGCCGTCCTCCTGCTGCTTGCCGGGACTGCGCTGGCGGACAGCGACGGGGACCGGCCCGTCACCGCCAAGGTGGGCGGTCGCCTGCATTGGGATATCGCCCGCTTCGACAACGATGCGCGCGGCACGCCCAATGCGGACGATGCGGACCTGCGCGCGGCCTGGCTGGACCTGTCGGGCAGGTTCTACGGCCTGGGCTACAAGCTTGAAGCCGACTTCGCCGGCGACGAAGTGCTCGCGCGCGATGTCTACCTCACCCGCAAGTTCGCGGCCGGCACCCTCACCCTGGGCCAGTTCAAGCAGTACGTCACCCTGGACGACCGCGTCAGTTCCAACCATACCGTCTTCGTCGAACGCAGCTACCTGGGCCAGGCGCTGGCACCCACCTACCGGCTGGGCGCGGCTTGGCTGTCGGCACGCGACGGCTACACGCTGGGCGGTGGCGTCTACAGCCTGGAAAGCATCGACGTGTGGCAGACCCGCGGCCGCGCCGCGGCGATGCGCGCCAGCCATGCGCCATGGCGCGAGGCCGGACACGTGCTGCACGTGGGCGTGTCGGCGGCACGCGAGGACTACGACCATCCCGGTGCCGGCGGTGCTGCGGCGCTGCGCGTGCGCGTGCGTCCGGCGGGCGTGTTCTCCGACAACAGCCGGCTCACCGTGCTCGACTTCGCCGACGGACGGGACACCCGGGTATCGAAGGCGTCGCTGGAGCTGGCCGGCGTGAACGGCGCATTCTCCTACCAGGGCGAGGCCGCCGTCGCGCGGTATGCCGACGGACAGCAGACCGGGCGGCTGACTGCCGCCTACCTCCAGGCCGCCTGGATGCTGACCGGCGAGATCCGCCCCTACGATGCCAAGCATGGGCGCTTCGGCCGCATCCAGCCGGCCGCGCGCGGGGGCGCGTGGGAAGTGGCACTGCGCTATGACGCGCTCGGCGGGCGGCAGCGCGTGGACGGCGGGCCGACCCAACGCGATCGCGCCGTCGACGCCTGGACGGCGGGTGTGAACTGGTATCCGCGCCCGCACCTGCGGCTGATGCTGGACTACACCGACAGCCGCAGCCGCGACCGGCAGCTGGGCACGGTACTGGACCGCACGCGGGCCGTGGCTGGACGGCTGCAGGTGGACTTCTGACGCACGAGGGTTTCAGCCGCCCGTCGGATCGGCGAGCCGGTCCAGGCGGATGCGGTTGGCGAACAGCGAAAACGCCAGCACGCCGGCCAGGCCGTTGGCGCGGCTGACCCAGCGCGGCAGCCAGCGCGGCGGGGCCAGCACGCCGTCCTCGAACAGGGGCTCGAAGGCGGCAACGTCCTCCAGCGTCATCTTGCCGGCGAACAACCGCCGGCACAGCCGCAACCGGTCCTGCTGCAGCGAGCGGCGGAAGAAGGTGTGCACGCCGATCAGGCCGCGCAGGTACACCGTGTCCTTGGTGAAGGCCGCCCCGCCGGTGGTGGGCACGCCGCGGAACACCCGCTGCGCCGAGGAGAAGCTTTCCGCCTGGCTCTGCCCCGCACCGCGGAAATAGTCGAAGACCTGGATGAAGTCGGCGCCGGCCAGGGCCATGGCCACCGCCTCGATGCGCAGGCTGATGCGCTTCATGCGCTCGATGTCGATGCTGCCGGTGATCTGTTCGGCGAAGGTCGCCAGGCCCTCCTGGGTGACGGTCACCCGCGGCGAAGCCAGCGCCAGGCTGGGCAGCACCGTCTGCTCGCGCCCGTTCAAGGCGGTCAGCGAATGCACCAGCGCCTCGTGCTGCAGCAACTGCCGGCGGTCGTAGTCGCTGAAGGCGGCGCCGTGGCGCAGGCGGATGCGGGTGGCGCCGGCCGCCGCCTTGGCGATCAGCGTGGGGTCCAGCTCGACGGTGATGACGCGGCCGTCGAAGAACTCGTCCAGGTCCGCCTGCAACTGCAGCTGCAGGGCGGTGGCCGATACCGGGATGTGTTCTTCCGGAGCCAGCAGTTCGTGGTCCAGGTCGTTGGCGATGGCGATGAAGTGCCCGGCCGCTTCGCGCGTGGTCGGACCGTCGCCGGGCAGGCATTCCTCCGGCGTGCCGAACAGCGCCACCGAGTGCGTGGTCACCGTCGGCGTGCCCAGCGACTCCAGCAACTGCGCGGCGGTGTCCCAGCTGTGCACCGAATCGCGCAGGTAGCATCCCAGCGGATGCGCGGGGTCCGCGGCGGCGGCGATGGCGGCCAGTTCCCGGCGCGCATCGCCGAAGTCCAGGCGCGGGTACTCGATCGCCGGCAGCGCCGGCTGGCCGCGTGCCACGCCCGCCAGGAAGCGGGTCTGGGCGTCGGCCGGCCAACTGGCCAGGCTGAGCAGCCTGATGCCGCGCACGGCCTTGACCAGGCGCTCGTCGAGCGCGGCGTGATGGGCGATGTCGGGCTGCATGGATCCTCCCTGGCGCACACTGTAGCCCAGCGCATGCGGTGGCCGGCACAAGCGCCCACGCCTGGACTATGCTCGGCGCTCTTCCATCGGTGCGGGGGCGGCATGCTGGAACTCGACGCGGTGCAGACGCTGGCCTTCGCCGGCCTGGCCCTCTTCCTCGGTTATGCGCTGTGCCGCGTGGTCCCGCTGTTCAACCGCTACAACCTGCCGGCGCCGGTGATCGGCGGCCTGGTGGTGGCGCTGGCCGTGCTGGTGGCGCGCAGCCGCGAGGTCACCCTGTTCACCCTGGACACCAGCCTGCAGGCGCCGCTGATGATCGCCTTCTTCACCACCATCGGCGTCAACGCCAGCGTGGCGCTGCTGCGGCTGAGCGGCCGGCAGGTGGTGGTCTTCCTGTTGCTGGCGAGCGTGTTCGCGGTGGTGCAGAACCTGCTGGGCATGGCGGTGGCGATGGGGTTCGGCCTGCACCCGCTGTTCGGCGTGCTGGCCGGCTCGACCACGCTGACCGGCGGGCCGGCGACGGGCCTGGCGTTCGCGCCGCTGTTCGAACAGGCCGGCGTGAGCGGTGCGGAATCCATCGCCGTGGCCTCGGCGATGGCCGGCATCCTGTGCGGCGGCCTGCTCGGCGGTCCCGCGGCGACCGTGCTGATCCGCCGTCACAAGCTGTATGGCGGCGTGCGCCTGGGCGCGCCGGACGAATCGGCGGCCGAACCGCTTGGCGCGCGCGATACGCCGGACTTCGCCACCCGCGAATCCAACGCGCTGAAGAGCATCGTGGTGATCCTGGTGGCGATGTGGCTGGGCGCCGGGGTCAGCGCCGGGCTGAGCGCGGCGGGCCTGACCCTGCCCGCCTACGTCGGCGCGATGATGGTGGGCGCGCTGATCCGCTACCTCGACGACCGCACCGGCTGGATCCGCCTGCCGGTGGCCACCACCGACCTGATCGGCAACGTCTGCCTGTCGCTGTTCCTGGCGGTGGCGCTGATGAACCTCAAACTGTGGGAACTGGCCGGCCTGGCCGCGCCGCTGCTGGTCAACTTGGCGCTGCAGGTGGTGGTGGTGGCGCTGTTCTGCGGCGTGGTGTTCCGGGTGATGGGCCGCGACTACGACGCGGCGGTGATGGGCGGCGGCTTCATCGGCTTCATGCTGGGCACCACGGCCAATGCGATGGCGGTGATGCGCACCCTGGTGGAACGCTATGGCATGGCGCCGCGCGCATTCCTGGTGGCGCCGCTGGTGGGCGCGTTCTTCATCGACTTCACCAACGCGCTGATCATCACCGGGTTCATCAATCTGTGGGATTGATCGATCCCTGGAGTTGAACGAGCGTTGATACTCATCGACCGTCATCCCGGCGAAGGCCGGGATGACGATAGGGGCATACGGCTAGCGCTTGCCGTATTTGTCGGCCAGCCGCTTGTTCAACGCCTTGTTCTGCACTTTCGCATTGGCCTTGTCGGCCAGGCGCGAGGCCAGCTTGTCGGCCGCCGCGGCGACTTCGTCGCGCAGCTTGAGGTAGTTGAGGAAGCGGCCCTCGTCCAGCTCCTCGCGCTCGATCGCCGCACGCACGGCGCAGCCCGGTTCGCGCTGGTGCGAGCAGTCGCGGAACCTGCACTGCGCCGCCAGCGCTTCGATGTCGGCGAAGCCGCCGTCGGCCAGGTCTTCCTCACCGGTGGGCTTGAGTTCGCGCATGCCGGGGGTGTCGATCAGGCAGGCGCCAGCGGGCAGCGGAATGAGCGCGCGGAACGTGGTGGTGTGGCGCCCGCGCGAGTCGCTTTCGCGGACTTCGCCGGTCTTCATGCGCTCGTCGCCGAGCAGGGTGTTGGTCAGCGTGGACTTGCCCGCGCCCGACGACCCCACCAGCACCACCGTATGGCCCGGTTCCAGCCACGGGGCCAGCTGCGCGACGCTGCCGGCATCCTTCGCATTGACGGTGAACACCGGCACGCCCTGCGCGGTGAGGTCGGCCAGCACCTCCACCGCGTCCTCGGCGTATTCGGTGCGGTCGGCCTTGGTCAGCACCACCACCGGCTGCGCGCCGCCGCCACCGACCAGCAGCAGGTAGCGCTCGATGCGGCGCGGATTGAAGTCCGCGTCCAGGCCGCAGACGATGAACACCGTATCCACGTTCGCGGCGATCACCTGCTGGTGGTAGTGCTCGCCGGCCGCCCCGCGCTTGATCCCGGTATGGCGCGGCAGCAGCGCCACGATGCGCGGGCGCCGGGAGGCGGCGCCCTCCAGCAGCACCCAGTCGCCGACGGCGGGGCGTTCGTGGGCGGGGAACCGCGGACGCTGCCATTCGGGAAGCGACTCGGCCTTGACGCCCACGCCCGGCGCATCGGCCACCACGTAGCCCGAGCGGTGCTGCTCGATGACACGTGCCGGGGTGGCGCCGGGATGGGCTTCCATCGCGGCCCGCCAGGCGCTGTCCTCCGGTTTCCCCGTGTAAGGCCAGCCGATCGACCGCAGAAGGGTGACGTCGGGCACGCTGGGGACGGGGGTTTCGGGCATGGCGCGCATTCTAGACGGCCCCTGAAGCCGACGGGGCCGGACGGCCCAAATATCCGCTAAGCTGGCCCTCCCCAACTCATTCGCCCCTCCGCGGTTCCGCCATGCCCACCCCGCCCGTCAAACCGCTCGCCACGCGCGAACGCCTGTCCGAAGTCCGCTACGAGATCCGGGGCGAACTGGCACGGCGAGCCCGCGAGCTGGAGGCCCAGGGGCAGAAGCTGATCAAGCTGAACATCGGCAACCCGGGCGCCTTCGGTTTCCGCGCGCCGGAGCACCTGCAGCGCGCGATCGCCGACGACATGGGCCGCACCGATCCGTACACCCACCAGCAGGGCCTGCCCGCCGCACGCGACGCCATCGCCGCGGTGTATGCCCGGCGCGGCACGCCGGATGCGCACCCGGACCGCGTGTTCGTCGGCAACGGCGTGTCGGAACTGATCGACCTGTCGCTGCGGGCACTGCTCAACCCCGGCGACGAAGTGCTGGTGCCCTCGCCCGACTATCCGTTGTGGTCGGCCGCCACCATCCTCAACGATGGCCGCCCGGTGTATTACCGCTGCGATCCGGACAACGATTTCCTGCCCGATCCGGTCGAGATCGAGCAGCTGGTCAGCTCGCGCACCCGCGCCATCGTGCTGATCAACCCCAACAACCCCACCGGCGCGACGTATCCGCGCGAGCTGCTGGAGCGCATCGTCGCCATCGCGGCCAAGCACCGCCTGCTGCTGATGGTCGACGAGATCTACGACCAGGTGCTGTACGACGGCGCGGGCTTCGTGCCGGTGGCGCCGCTGGCCGGCGACGTGCCCTGCATCACCTTCAGCGGCCTGAGCAAGGTGCACCGCGCCTGCGGGTGGCGCGTGGGCTGGGCCGTGGTGTCCGGCCACGGCGACGTGGTGCGCGACTTCCTGCACGCGATGGACCTGCTCAGCGCGCTGCGCCTGTGCGCCAACGTGCCCGGCCAGTACGCCATCGAGGCGGCGGTCAACGGCCCGGATACGATCAGTGCCTTGTGCGCGCCGGGCGGACGCCTGTACGAGACCCGCCGCGCGGTGATCGAGGCCTGCGAGGCCAGCACCCACCTGGCGCTGGTGAACCCGGCCGGCGCGCTGTACGCGTTCCCGTCCGTCGTCGGCGATGCCGCCAAGGGCTTCGACGACCACACGTTCGCGCTGGAACTGATGGAGACCGAAGGCGTGCTGGTCGTGCCGGGCTCCAGCTTCAACGTGCCCTACCGCCACCACTTCCGCGTCACCCTGTTGCCCGATGCGGCCACCATGCGCGAAGTCTTCGCCCGCATCGACCGGGCCCTGACGCGCCGCGCGGAAGCGGCCACCAAGGTGGTGCCGATCAAGGGCAAGCCGCGGCCGGCGGCGGCGTAAGCCGGATGGCATGTGGGGGAGCGACGCAAGTCGCGAAGCGTTTTCCAATGGGCCTATCGCGACTGACGTCGCTCCCACCTACAGGGTAGGCATCAATGACCACGATCTCCGCCCCGCATACCACCGCCCTCACCACCGAACTGCGCTACCTCGCGCTGGGCGATTCCTACACCATCGGCGAGGCGGTGGACGACGCCGGCCGCTGGCCCCTGCAACTGGCCCGCCTGCTGCGGCAGGAGGGCGTGCTGCTCGGCGACCCGCGCATCATCGCCACCACCGGCTGGACCACCGACGAACTGGATGCCGCCATCACCGCCGCCGAACCGCTGGGCCAGTACGACTTCGTCACCCTGCTGATCGGCGTGAACAACCAGTACCGCGGCCGCGACGTGGAGGAATACCGCACGCAGTTCGCCGCACTGTTGTGGCGCGCCATCGGCCTGGCGGGCAACCGGCCCGGACGGGTGCTGGTGCTGTCGATTCCCGACTGGGGCGTGACCCCGTTCGGGGCGCAGTCCGGCCGCGATGTCGCACAGGTCGCACGCGAACTGGATGCCTACAACCTGGCGGCGCGCCAGGCCTGCACGCAACGCGGCGTGGCCTTCGTCGACATCACCTCAGTCAGTCGGGCGCAGGGTGCCCAGCCCGGGATGGTGGCCGATGACGGCCTGCATCCGTCCGCCGCGATGTACGCCGAGTGGACGCGACTCGCGTTTCCGGTGGCCCATCACCTGCTGGCGTAGCGTGCGCTGCGCGCACCACCCATGAATCCGTCAGCGCGCGTCGTGCGCATGGCGCAGGCTACGCGGCGGCGATGGCCGCCAGCGGCGCCGCATCCGACTCCGGCAGCACCGTGCGATAACCCTGTGCGTCCAGCCACGCCAGCAGCTGTGCCAGGATCGCCACGTTGTGCCCGTGCGCCGCGCCCTCATGCAGCAGCACGATGGCGCCGGGCGCGATGCCGCGGGTGATGCGCGCCAGCACCTGGTCGGGCCGGCAGTCCACGCCGTCGAAGCCGCGCGCGCTCCAGGCCACGCGCGCCAGACCGTGCCGTTTCAGCGACAGCCCCACGAACGGGTTGGTCATGCCCACCACGCTGCGGTACCAGCGCGGCGTCTGCCCGGTGATCGCGGTGAGGATGGACTGCGTGCGGCCGATCTGGTCTTCCATGGCGGCCGGACCCAGCCGCCAGAAGCGCGTATCGGGGTGATCGGCGCTGTGGTTGCCGATGCCATGGCCGCGGTCGCGGATGGCCTGGACCCGCGCCGGATGCGCCCGGGCCCGTTCGCCCACCAGGAAGAACGTGGCCCGGGCCCGGTGGCGGTCCAGCAACTCCAGCATCGCGGCGGTCTCGTCAGAGGGCCCGTCGTCGATGGTCAGCCAGACCACCCGCTCGGCCGTCGGCAACCGCGACAGGGCCGGGCAGAACAGGGTGGCGCGCGGATGCAGCGTGGCCGCGACCACCAGCAGGTGGGTGGCCACCATCACCGGCAGGCCGATCTGCCAGCCGAACCGCCACCACAGGCAGGCCACGCCCACTTGCGAGAGCACCAGCAGGCCCAATATCAGGCCGGGACGGCGCGGCGGACGATGCAGTGTTCCTGTCGTGCTCATGCCCCATGATGCCATGGGGCGTAGAATTCCCCTCCCGCTGACCGGTACCCGTCCATGTCCCTCGATCCCGCCCTGCGCTCGCGCATCGAATCCCTCCTGCAATCCAACCGCGTGGTGCTGTTCATGAAGGGCCAGCCGGCCATGCCGCAGTGCGGCTTCTCGGCCAAGGCGGTGGGCGCGCTGTCGGCACTGGGCGTGGACTACGCGCACGTCAACGTGCTGGCAGACCAGGAGATCCGCGAGGGCATCAAGGTCTACGGCGACTGGCCGACCATCCCGCAGCTGTACATCGACGGCGAACTCGTCGGCGGCAGCGACATCATCGAGCAGATGACCAACTCCGGCGAGCTGGCCACGCTGCTGGGCCTGGAAGCGCCGGACCGCACGCCGCCGGCGATCACCATCACCCCGGCCGCCGCCGAGATGCTGCAGAACGCGGTGGCCGACGCCGGCCCGGGCGCGGCGCTGGCGCTGTCGATCAATGCGCAGTTCCAGCCGAACTTCCAGCTGGCGCAGTTCGACGCCAACGCCATCGCCAGCGAATCCAACGGCGTGCGCGTGCAGTTCGACCTGGCCAGCGCGCGCCGCGCCGACGGCATCACCATCGACTGGGTGGACGACATCCGCGGCAAGGGCCTGGCGATCGACAACCCGAACGCGCCCCGTCCCGTGCAGGCGCTGTCGCCGATGGACGCCGACGCCAAGGTGCGCGCCAGCGAAGTGCTGCTGGTGGACGTGCGCCCGGCCGACGAGCGCGCCATCGCCTCGGTCAAGCTGCCGTTCAAGACCTTCGACGGCAACGGCCGCGCCGAACTGGAAGCGCTGCCGAAGGACACGGCCCTGGCCTTCCTGTGCCGCAGCGGCGGCCGCAGCCAGCAGGCGGCGGAAGAGTTCCGCGCACTCGGCTTCTCGAACGTCTACAACATCACCGGCGGCATCAACGCCTGGGCCGACGACGTGGACGGTACGCTCGGCAAGTACTGAGCCGGCACCTTCCACGGGGCATACGGGAAAGCGGGCTTCGGCCCGTTTTCTTTTTGCACCTGTTCAAGAGCATCGCGCCCATGGGGCGCTCCTACAGAGGAACCCGCTTAGTAGGAGCGCCCCATGGGCGCGATGCCTTCGTTCACGCCCAGCGTCGCACCCCTCGGACCCACGCCGCTCGCCTATCCCGAGAAGCCGCCGCTGGCCAGGTAATCGCGCTCCTCCTGCGTCGACACGCGGCCCAGCGCCTCGTTGCGGTGCGGAAAGCGGCCGAAGCGCGCGATCAGGTCGTAGTGCAGCTGCGCATACCTGATGTAGTTCTCGTCACCGGTGGCCCGGAACAGGCCCAGCGAACGCTGCTGGTCGTCCAGCGCCTCGGAATGCTCGAACGGCATGTAGAAGAAGATCTTCAGCGCCGGATCGACCTGCGCGTCCAAGCCCGCCTCGACGGCCCGCGCGGCGTAGTGCCGGGCCAGGCCGTCGGTGGCATAGGAGTGCGCGCTCTGGCGGAAACAGTTGCGCGGGAACTGGTCCAGCAGCAGTACCAGCGCCAGCGCGCCGTCGGCATCGCCCATCCACCCTTCGAGTTCCCGCCGCGCCGCGCGGAAGTGCAGGCCGCGGAAGCGCTGGTCGAACTCGGCGTCGAACGCATCGTCGTTGGCGAACCACTTCTCGTAGCCGGCGTTCTTCCAGAAGGCGATGACGTCGCTGCTGTTGTCCATGTTCTTCTCCTGTGGAGACTGCGCCGGATACACCTCGATGCACCGGGGCGTTGCCCAACATCATGTAGGAGCGCCCCATGGGCGCGATGCTCTGCTTCTCGAATATCGACAACGGCATCGCGCCCATGGGGCGCTCGTACAGGTGGTGATGGCGGCCTACTCGTCGAACCGCAGATGCCGCACCGACTTCCCGTTGCGGCGGATCAGCCTGAGCGCTTCGATGCCGATGGTGATGTGGTTCTCGACGAACGAGGAGCTGACCTTGGCGTCGCTGGCTTCGGTCTTCACGCCTTCGGGGATCATCGGCTGGTCGCTGACCAGCAGCAGCGCGCCGCAGGGGATGCGGTTGGCGAAGCCGGCGGCGAAGACGGTGGCGGTTTCCATGTCGATGGCCATGCAGCGCATCGCCCGCAGGCGCTCTTTGAACGCGATGTCGTGTTCCCACACGCGGCGATTGGTGGTGAACACCGTGCCGGTCCAGTAGTCGTGGCCCAGGTCGCGGATCATCGTGGACACCGCACGCTGCAACGCGAACGCAGGCAGCGCCGGTACCTGGGGCGGCAGATAGTCATCGCTGGTGCCTTCGCCACGGATGGCGGCGATCGGCAGGATCAGATCGCCCAACTGGTTCTTCCGCTTCAGGCCACCGCACTTGCCCAGGAACAGCACCGCCTTGGGACAGACCGCACTGAGCAGGTCCATCATCGTGGCGGCATTGGGGCTGCCCATGCCGAAGTTGATCATGGTGATGCCGTCGGCGGTGGCGCTGGCCATCGGCCGGTCCAGGCCGACGATGGGCGCGCCCGTCAGCTGCGAGAACACGTTGAGGTAGCCGCCGAAATTGGTCAGCAGGATATGCTCGCCGAACTGGTCCAGCGGCACGCCGGTGTAGCGCGGCAGCCAGTTGTCGACGATCTCGCTCTTGTCCTTCATGGAAGCCTCTTTTTCTTGTTGTTGTACGGCGATTCTGGCACGACTGCGACCGATGCACTTGGCAAGCCGCGGCGCCGCCGGTTAGGTTTCGGGTCTCTTCCAGGGGAACACACGATGCGAACGACCTTGCTGGCCGGGCTGATCCTGGCCTCGCTGGGCGGCGGCGCGCTGGCCGCCACGCCCGCCTCCCGCTTCACCCAGGACCCGTACCCCAGCACCTACCGCGCCATCCCGTCGGCGCCGGTGCTGCTGGCCAACG
Source organism: Pseudoxanthomonas sp. F37 (assembly GCF_022965755.1). NCBI lineage: Bacteria > Pseudomonadati > Pseudomonadota > Gammaproteobacteria > Lysobacterales > Lysobacteraceae > Pseudoxanthomonas > Pseudoxanthomonas sp. F37. Next base: position 3,802,818 of record NZ_CP095187.1, read on the forward strand.
CGACGGTGCTGACCGGCACCGGCGAACGCCTGGACGGCGCCGACGTCCTGCTGGCCGACGGCAGGATCGTGGCCGTGGGTCGCGGCCTGTCCGCGCCGGAGGGCGCCACCCGCGTGGACGCCACCGGCAAGTGGGTGACGCCGGGACTGATCGACGTGCACTCGCACCTGGGCGTGTACCCCAGCCCGGGCGTGAAGGCCCACAGCGACGGCAACGAGATGACCGCGCCGGTGACGGCCAACGTGTGGGCCGAGCATTCCATCTGGGCGCAGGACCCCGGCTTCCACACGGCGCTGGCCGGCGGCGTGACTTCGCTGCAGATCCTGCCCGGCTCGGCCAATCTGGTCGGCGGCCGCGGCGTGACGCTGAAGAACGTGCCGTCCACCAGCTACCAGGGCATGAAGTTCCCCGGCGCGCCGTGGGGCCTGAAGATGGCCTGCGGCGAGAACCCCAAGCGGGTGTACGGCGGCAAGAGCGGCCCGGCCACGCGCATGGGCAACGTGGCCGGCTACCGCGCCGCCTTCATCGACGCCAGCGAATACCTGAAGAAGAACGCGCCCAAGCCCCAGCAACCGAAGAAGAAGCGCTGGTGGGAGCGCGCATCCGGCGACGACAAGGCCGACAGCTCCGGCGACAGCGGCGGCAAGCGGGACCTGAAGCTGGACACGCTGGCGGGCGCGATCAATGGCGAGATCCTGGTGCACATCCACTGCTACCGCGCCGATGAGATGACCACGATGCTCGACCTGGCGAAGGAGTTCGGCTTCAAGGTGGCGGCGTTCCATCACGGCGTGGAGGCCTACAAGCTGGCCGACCGGCTGGCGCAGGAAGGCGTATGCGGGGCGCTGTGGGCCGACTGGTGGGGCTTCAAGATGGAGGCGTTCGACGGCATCCAGGAGAACATCGCGCTGGTGGACCGTCCCGCGAACAGTTGCGCCATCGTGCATTCGGATTCGGACGAGGGCATCCAGCGCCTGAACCAGGAGGCGGCCAAGGTGATGGCGAATGCGCGCCGGGCCGGCATGGGCGATATCCCACCCGAGCGCGCCATCCGCTGGGTGACCAGCAACGCGGCCAGGTCGCTGGGCATCGCCGAGCGCACCGGCACGCTGGAGGCCGGCAAGATGGCCGACGTGGTGGTATGGAACCAGAACCCCTTCAGCGTGTACGCCAGGGCCGAGCAGGTCTATATCGACGGCGCGCGTCTCTACGACCGCGGCGACCGCAGCAGGCAGCCCGTCTCCGACTTCATGCTGGGCCAGGAGGTGCTGCCGTGAGCCGCATGCAGCCAGCGTCCATGCCGTCATCCCAGCGCAAGCTGGGATCCATCTTGCTTTTGCTTCGCCGCAACAGCCCAACGTCAACATGGGTCCCAGCGTTCGCTGGGACGACGGTGAAATCGTTGGGTTTGGCCACTGTGTTGGCGTCCGCCTCTTCCGCTGCCTTCGGCCACCAGGAGGTGCTGCCGTGAGCCGCATGCAGCCAGTGTCCATGCCGTCATCCCAGCGCACGCTGGGATCCACTTTGCTTTTGCTTCGCCGCAACCGCTCAACGTCAACATGGGTCCCAGCGTTCGCTGGGACGACGGTGAAATCGTGGGGGTTGGCCTCCGTGCCGGCGTCCGCCTCTTCCGCCACCTTCGGCCATCAGGAGGTGCTGCCGTGAGCCGCATGCAGCCAGCGTCCATGCCGTCATCCCAGCGCACGCTGGGATCCACCTTGCCTTTGCCTCGGCGCAACCGCTCAACGTCAAGATGGGTCCCAGCGTTCGCTGGGACGACGGTGAAATCGTGGGGGTTGGCCTCCGTGCCGGCGTCCGCCTCTTCCGCAACCTTCGGCCATCAGGAGGTGCTGCCGTGAGCCGCATGCAGCCAGTGTCCATGCCGTCATCCCAGCGCACGCTGGGATCCACCTTGCTTTTGCTTCGCCGCAACAGCCCAACGTCAACATGGGTCCCAGCGTTCGCTGGGACGACGGTGAGATTGTGGGGGTTGGCCACCGTGCCGGCGTCCGCCTCTTCCGCTGCCTTCGGCCATCAGGAGGTGCTGCCGTGAGCCGCATGCAGCCAGCGTCCATGCCGTCATCCCAGCGCACGCTGGGATCCACTTTGCGGTCGGGTTTGAAACCCAAAGCAGGTGCAAAAGCAACGTCAACATGGGTCCCAGCGTTCGCTGGGACGACGGTGAGATTGTGGGGATTGGCCTCCGTGCCGGCGTCCGCCTCTTCCGCTGCCTTCGGCTATCAGGAGGTGCTGCCGTGAGTCGCATGCAGCCAGTGTCCATGCCGTCATCCCAGCGTACGCTGGGATCCATCTTGCTTTTGCTTGGCCGCAACCGCCCAACGTCAACATGGGTCCCCGCGTTCGCTGGGACGACGGTGAAGGTGCTGGCCGTGGCGATGGCATTGGCGTCCACCTCGTTCGTCACGCTCGCTCAGGATGTCCTTATCCGCAACGCCACCGTGCACACCGCCGGTGCGCAGGGCACGCTGCAGAACGCGGACGTGCTGGTGCGCAACGGCGTGGTGCAGGCCGTCGGCAGCGGGCTGGCGGCATCGGCTGCGGCGACGGTGGTGGAGGCCAACGGCCGTCCGCTGACGCCGGCCTTCTTCGGCGGCATCACCGAGATCGGCATCGAGGAGGTCTCCGGCGAATCCTCGACGGTGGACGCGGCGGTGACGCTGCAGGACCAGCCCATGCGTCCTGAGTTCGACGTGACGCTGGCGTACAACCCCGCGTCGGTGGTGATCCCGGTGGCGCGCGTGGAAGGCATCGGCTTCACCCTGCTGGCGGCCTCGACCGGCGGCTCCTTCATCGCCGGCCAGGGCGGCGTGGTGCGGCTGGACGGCAGCGCCGACCCGGTCGGCCCGCGCGCGCTGTTCGTACGCCTGGGCGGCGGCGCGTCCGAGCTGAGCGGCAAATCGCGCGCGGCGCAGTGGATGTTGCTGGACCAGATGGTCGCCGAGGCCCGCGGCCGGGTGCCGGTGGATTCGCCGCACGCGCTGCTGACGCCGGCAGGCCGCGCCACGCTGGCGCGCTACCTGGCCGGCAACGGCCGCATCGTGGTGGCGGTGAACCGTGCCGCCGACATCCGCCAGCTGCTGCGCTGGGCGCAGCGCGAGAACGTGCGCATCGCCATCGCGGGCGGCGCGGAGGCCTGGAAGCTGGCGCCGCAGCTGGCGCACGCCAGGGTGCCGGTGTTCGTCGACGCGCTGGCGGACCTGCCGGCGGACTTCGACCAGATCGGCGCCACGCTCGAGAATGCGGCGCGGCTGGACGCGGCCGGCGTGGCGGTCAGCTTCTCGCAGGCCGGCGATGCCTCGCACAACGCGCGCAAGATCCGCCAGCTGGCGGGCAACGCCGTCGCCAACGGGCTTTCGTGGGAAGACGGCCTGGCCGGACTGACCCGGGTGCCGGCGGAGGCGTTCGGCGTAGGCGACCGCGTGGGCACGATCGCGCCCGGCAAGCTGGCCGACCTGGTGCTATGGAGCGGCGACCCGCTGGACGTGGCCCACACGGCGCAGCAGGTATGGCTGGGGGGCGCGCGATGCCGATGCGCTCGCGCCAGACCGAGTTGCGCGACCGCTACCTGCAGCAGGCGGGCCCGCTGCCGCGCGCTTATTCGAAGTAACCCGCCCGCCTGGGTTCAGTCCACGGAGGCGCCCTCGGGCGCCTTCGTGTTTCCGGGGACGCGCTCCGGGGCGTCTTCCCTCACCACCCGGTCGCCGCCGGCACGCTTGGCCACGTACATGGCCTGGTCGGCGCGCGCGATCAGCGACGCCACCGAATCCCCGTCGCGCGCCTGCGCGGCACCGATGCTGGCGGTGACACCCACCTCCACGCCATCCACCCGGGCGCAGTCGCGCCGGATGCGCGCGCCCACCTGTTCGGCGATGCGCATGGCCGCCGGCAGTTCCACCCCCGACAGCACCAGCACGAACTCCTCGCCACCCAGCCGGCCGAGCTGGTCGCCGTACTGGAACTGCTCGCTCACCGCGCGCGTCACCGCGCGCAGGCAGGCATCGCCCAGCGCATGCCCATGGCGGTCGTTGACCTGCTTGAAGTTGTCCAGATCGATGAACAGCAGCGACACCGGAATGCGCTCGCGCTCGCGCTCGATCAGCGCCCAGTCGAGCCGGTGCTCGATGCCGCCGCGGTTGAGCACGCCGGTCAGGCCGTCGCGTTCGGCATGCGCCTTGGCGCGATCGCGTTCGCGCCGGAAGGTCAGCATGCGGTCGGCCAGGCCCAGCGCCAGCACCACCGCGGTGAACGCCTGCACCCACGGCAGGCCGTATTCGAGCCAGGGCTCGGCGCGTTCGCCCACGCTGAAACGCAGCGCCCGCGCCATGGTGAAGGCCAGCAACGGCACCCAGGCGATCAGCACGTAGGCGGCATGCCGCTGGCCGCGGCGCCAGGCCACCACCAGGGTCACCAGGGCGATCGCATTGGTCAGCAGGAACAGGGCGTTGGCGATGTCGGGAAACCACGCCTTGTCGGCGGGCCACGGCGACAGCAGCAACACCAGCGTCAGGCCGCATCCATAGGCGCCGACGGCACGCACGGCCGACGCCAGCCGCGGCGTGACCTTGCGCAGGCCGGCGTAGTCCAGCCACAGGTATACCAGCAGGATGGTGGCCAGCGTGCCGACGGCCCAGATGCCCTGGGCACCGAAACGCGCCAGCACCGAGAGCCCTGGCCACGCGTACGCCTCGCCGTACGAGCACAAGGCGTACAGCAGCTGGAACAGCATCGCCCCCGCATACAGCAGGTAGACGCGATCGCGCAGCATGGCCCAGAACAGCAGCACCGCCAGCGAGACGCCCAACACCACGCCGATCGCCGGAAGCACCAGGCGCACGTGCCACAGGTCGGCGGCCGCGTAGGCCGGGCCCGACTCCACGGCCACCCGCAGGGGATAGCGCGCGCCCTCGACCTTCACATGGACAGGCCCTTCGCCGGTCAGCGGGAACACCAGCGCCCGCCGGCTGTAACGCGGGTCTAGATGGGGGCTGAAGATGTCCTGGCGCCGCACCGTCCCGCCCCGTGGGTCCTGCACGCTGACCCGCGCCGTGTAGGGGTGGTAGAGCACCAGCAGCGGTTCGCGCACCCCCGGACGTGGCGTGATGCGCCACTCACCGTTGCCGATCACGCGCATGGACGCACCACCGCTTTCGAAGCGGCGTTCCGAGAACAATCCGGCGCGCTGTCCCGCCTGCCGTTCCAGCGCCTGCGGCTGGATGCGGTCGACGTGCACGATGTTTTCCCCTCGTGCGCCCGCCACCGCCGGCAAGGCCAGAAGCAGCAGCAGCATCCACCGCCCCTGTTTCATGTTGCCCCATGCGTTCGGTGGGAGTGTCGGGCGCGGCCGGCCCCCGAACAAGCCGGCGCGCATCATATTTGTGACATATATCACATCGAGATTGCGGCACAGGCCGGCCCGGAAACGGGATGGAGGCTTGGTTTCGGGCTCCGGGCCGCCGCGACAAAAAGGTGATGCGTATCACACTTCATGCGTTTACGCGACGACTTGCCCGCCGTTGTCCGCTAGTTTTGCGGAGATAAGCACAAATGCGACGGATGCCGGGAGGGGCTGAGATGCGCATTGGGATAGTCGTGGACTCTGCGTGCGACCTGCCGCTGGAGTATCTGGAACGGAACAACATCGTCATCCTGCCCATCACGGTGCGCATCGGCGAAGCCGTGCTGGCCGATCACCGCGACGAGCAGGCCACGCTGAGCTTCCTGCACGCGCACGTGGCCGAGCGCGGTCACGAGGCCGAGACCACGCCGTTCACCGTCAACCAGATCCGCGACCTGTTCCTGGGCCGGCTGGTGATCGACTACGACCATGTGTTCTGCATGACGATCACCAAGACGCGTTCGCCGATCTACGACAACGCGATGCAGGCCAGTTTCGCCATCCTCAACGATTACAAGCCGGTGCGGCAGGCCGCGGGCCACAACTCGCCGTTCGCACTGCGCGTGATCGACACCCAGAACCTGTTCGCCGCGCAGGGCATCACCGCGGTGGAAGCCGTGCGCATGCGCGACGCCGGCGCCGGCGTGCAGCAGATCCGCGTGCGCCTGGAAGAACTGGCGCAGAACACCCACGGCTACATGATTCCGCGCGACCTGTACTACCTGCGCAACCGCGCCCGCACCAAGGGCGACCGCAGCGTCGGCCTGCTGAGCGCGGCGCTGGGCAGCGCGCTGGACATCAAGCCGGTGCTCTACGGCCACGCCGGCAACACCGAGCCGGTGGCCAAGATCAAGGGTTTCGAGAATGCGGTCGAGCAGATGTTCAAGTTCACCGGCAACCGGGTGATGGCCGGACTGATGACGCCCACCGTCTGCCTGAGCTATGGCGGCGAACTGTCCGAGATGCGTGCCCTGCCCGGCTACCAGCGCCTGCGCGACATCTGCGAGAACAACAAGGTGGAGGTGTTCGAAAGCGTCATGAGCCTCACCGGCATGGTCAACGTGGGCAAGGGCGCGGTGGTGGCCGCCTTCGCCGCGCCGCCCGCACCGTTCAAGACGGCATAACGACGGCCTAACGCGGCAAGGCTACGCTATGCCCCAGGCTCGAACCGGGGGCGCCATGGCGGTCCGCTACTACATCAGTCTTCCCGATCCCGCCCGCGCGCGCGGCGGCGATCCGGCTTTCAGTTTCGACGCGCACGGCGCGGAGGAATTCGCCGCACAGCTGCAGCATGCGCTGCGCACCAGCAGCCTGTTCGAGCGCTGGCGCGCACGCCAGGACGATCCGGATGAAGTCGACCCCGGCCTGGGCGCCGTGGACCCCGAGGCCGCGGTCGCCGGGCAGCAGGACGATCTCAGCATCCTGCTGGTCGCCCGCTCCTCCATCCCCGGCCATGTGTTGAAGCACCGCCTGCGCTTGCTGGCCGGGGGCGCGTGGGAACTGCGCGACGTGGCCGCGGCCTGAGCGGCCGCACGCCCGTCCTGTTGGCCTGGAGCGGCGGCAAGGACGCGGCGTGGACGCTGCACGTGCTCCGGCAGCGCCCCGATGTCGATGTCGTGGGCCTGCTGACGACGGTCACGCGCGAGCACCAGCGCGTGTCGATGCAGGGCATCCGTCGCAGCGTGCTGCATGCGCAGGCGCGTGCCGCCGGCCTGCCGCTGATCGAGGCGATGATCCCGGCGCAGTGCGCCAACGCCGACTACGAAACCGCCATGGCCTCCGCACTGGCGGAGGCCGCGGCGCGCTGGCCAGGCCTGCGCACCCTGGCGTTCGGCGATCTCTTCCTCGAGGACATCCGCGCCTATCGCGTGCAGAACCTGGCAAGGGCCGGCTGGGAGGTGATGACGCCGCTGTTCGGCGCGGATACCGCCAGGCTGGCGCGCGAGATGCTGGCCGGCGGCCTGGGGGCCCGGTTGTGCTGCGTGGACACGCAGCAGCTGGACGCCCGCTTCGCCGGCCGCACCTTCGATGAAACCCTGCTTGGCGAGCTGCCGGGGAACGTCGATCCCTGTGGCGAGAACGGCGAGTTCCACACCTGCGTGTGGGCCGGCCCGATGTTCGCTGCGCCGCTGGCGCTCGCACCGGGCGGTACCGAGCTGCGCGACGGGCGTTTCGCCTTCACCGACTACGCCGTGCCGGATTGATCCGCCTGCGGCCACTCGGCCAACGGCACCAGCACCTGCGGCTCGCGCGGGCCCTGCAGCAGATCGGGCAGGCGCGCCTCGTAATCGCGCCGGTAGGGCTTGTCCTGCCGCGCGAGGAAGGTGGCCACGTCGGGCTCGGCCCAGCGCTCGTAGAGGGCGAACAGCGTCGGGTCGTTCGCGTCGCGATGGAGCGCGCACGACAGGAAGGTATCTTCCTTCGACATCGCGTCGACGATGTCGTGGACCGCCTGCAGCCATGCATCGACGCACTCCGGCTTCACGCGCAGACGGACGTAGAACACCAGCGGCCCGCGCGGGACCGCCATCTCTTCACGGTTCATCGATGCAGGGCCTCCGCGTGGTGCGCCAGGTGGTCGCCGATGAAACTGGCGATGAAGTAGTAGCTGTGGTCGTAGCCCGGCTGCATGCGCAGGGTCAGCGGGTGGCCGGCGGCCGCCGCGGCGGCCTGCAGCAGTTCCGGCTTCAGCTGCGTGCGAAGGAATTCGTCCGCATCGCCCTGGTCGACCAGCAGCGGCAGCCGTTCCGTGGCCTGCGCGATCAGTTCGACGGTGTCGTGCGCCCTCCAGGCGGCGCGATCCTCGCCCAGATAGGCGGCGAATGCCTTTTCGCCCCACGGCACCTGCGTGGGCGCGACGATCGGCGAGAACGCCGAGACGCTGCGGTAGCGGCCGGGGTTCTTCAGCGCGATGGTCAGCGCACCGTGCCCGCCCATCGAGTGCCCGCTGATCGCGCGTGCGCCGGTCGCCGGGAATTCCGCTTCGATCAGCGCCGGCAGCTCGTGGAGGACGTAGTCGTACATGCGGTAGTGCGCCGCCCATGGCGCCTGCGTGGCGTTGACGTAGAAGCCCGCGCCCTTGCCCAGGTCGTAGCCTTCGGCATCGGCCACGCCGTCGCCGCGCGGACTGGTGTCCGGCGCGACGAGGATGATCCCGTGTTCGGCCGCGTAACGTTGCGCGCCTGCCTTGGTGATGAAGTTCTGCTCGGTGCAGGTCAGGCCCGACAGCCAGTAGAGGACCGGCAGCTTCTGCGCTTCCGCCTGCGGCGGCAGGTAGACGGCAAACCGCATGGTGCAGCCCAGCGTGGGCGATGCATGTTCGTAGACGTCCTGCCAGCCGCCGAAGCAGGCGCGGTGTTCGACGCGTTCCATCAGTAATGCACCACCGAGCGGATCGACTTGCCTTCATGCATCAGGTCGAACGCTTGGTTGATGTCGTCCAGCGGCATGGTGTGGGTGACGAACGGCGCCAGTTCGATCTCGCCCTTCATCGCGTCCTCCACCATGCCCGGCAGCTGCGTGCGCCCCTTCACGCCGCCGAAGGCCGTGCCCATCCACTTGCGCCCGGTCACCAGCTGGAACGGCCGCGTGGAAATCTCCTGCCCCGCGCCGGCGACGCCGATGATGACGCTTTGGCCCCAGCCACGATGCGCGCATTCCAGTGCGGCGCGCATGACGTTGACGTTGCCGATGCATTCGAAGGAATGGTCCACCCCCCAACCCGTCATCTCCACGATCACCTGCTGGATGGGCTGGTCGAAGTCCTTGGGATTGACGCAGTCGGTGGCGCCGAACTGGCGCGCCATCTCGAACTTCGACGGATTGGTGTCGATGGCGATGATGCGGCCGGCCTTCGCCTGGCGCGCGCCCTGGATCACGGCCAGGCCGATGCCGCCCAGGCCGAACACGGCGACCGAATCGCCGGCCTGCACCTTGGCGGTGTTGTGCACGGCGCCGATGCCGGTGGTAACGCCGCAACCCAGCAGGCAGACGTGTTCGGGATTCGCATCGGGGTTGATCTTCGCCAGCGAGACTTCGGCCACCACGGTGTATTCGCTGAAGGTCGAGCAGCCCATGTAGTGGTACAGCGGCTGGCCTTCGTAGGAGAAGCGCGAGGTGCCGTCCGGCATCACGCCCTTGCCCTGGGTGGCGCGCACCGAGGTACACAGGTTGGTCTTGCCGCTTTTGCAGAACAGGCACTCGCCGCACTCGGCGGTGTAGAGCGGGATGACATGGTCGCCCGGCTTCACGCTGGTGACGCCCTCGCCCACCTCGACCACGATGCCGGCGCCTTCATGGCCCAGCACCACCGGGAACAGGCCTTCCGGATCGTCGCCCGACAGCGTGAAGGCATCGGTGTGGCAGACGCCGGTGTGGGTGATCTTCACCAGCACTTCGCCCTTCCGCGGCGGGGCGACATCGATCTCGACGATCTTCAGCGGTTCGCCTGCGGCGAAAGCGACGGCGGCACGGGATTTCATGGTCAGTCTCCTGCGGGAAGGGGGTTTGTCTGTAGGCGCGCGCCACGCCCGCGATGCGTTTCCCGTCCTTGGCCGAGGCGCATCGCGGACATGGCCCACGCTTACCTCAGATAGGAACGGACCAGCGCGACGGCAGCGTCGATGCCGGCCTCGCGCTGTCTGGGGGTAGCGGCCGGTTGCGCGAACTCCTCGCGCAGGTGGCTTTCCAGGATTTCCGACATCAGCCCGTTCACCGCGCCACGCACGGCGGCGAGCTGCTGCAACACCGGTGCGCAGTCGGCGCCTTCTTCAAGCGCGCGCTCCAGCGCATCCAGCTGCCCGCGGATGCGGCGCACGCGGGTGAGCGCCTTCTTCTTGTCGGCGGGGGAATGCGGCATACGGGCGGGTCTCGGATAGTGGGGGGAGTATAACTGAGCCGACCCCGCACATGAAGCCCCGCGCATCGGTGAACGGGGGACCAGGGTTGCGACCAACGGGCCAAACTATGGTCAATCCGGTGGCCAGCCAAGCGTCAGGGATGCGGGGTTATCCGCCCCTACTCGACGGGCGCACCCCGATACGGACCATGGCGAGACGCCTGCTCAGGGGTTCCTGCCCCCCTTTTGGCAGCCTACCTTCAGAATATCCGGCGCTGCCCTCCGGGCCTTTATCCACATATCGGGGCACGACATTGCACTTGTCCGCTTCCGGCCAGAAGCGGACGTCCATCAACTGGGCAACTCAACCAGCCCCCTTGCCGTCAGGCTCAGGCGTCGGGTGGGCCTGATGGACTCCACGAAGTCCGTGTCATGGCTTACGAGCACCATTGCACCTTCGTAGTTCTGAAGCAGTTGTTCTAGCTGCAGAACAGCTTCCAGATCGAGGTTATTGGTAGGCTCGTCCAGCAACAGGAACTGTGGAGACTCATCTGCGTGCAGAACGCAGGCAAGGGTTGCCCGCAAGCGCTCTCCGCCGGACAGCGCGGTGACCGGCAGCTTCATGCGATCGCCACGGAATCCCAGCCTTGCCAGTACATCGGCGCGTTCCTGCGGTAAAAGGCGGGGCGCTTTGTCTTCAAAATTCTCGGCTAGCGACTTCGCAGGCGCCAACTGATCCAGGCGCTGACTGAGATAGGCTGCACGGGTGGTGCCTATGCGAAGTTCCCCAGCCGAAGGGTTCATCTCGCTAGCCAGGATTCGCAGGAGCGTGGTTTTCCCCACGCCGTTGTCCCCCATCAGCGCAATGCGCTCTGGCCCGCGGATCGTCAGTGTGATCCCGGCAGCACCCCAAAGGGGGCTCTCTTGGCCAAGAGCCCGCACGCTCTCCGCGGTCAGTACGTGCTGCGTGGCACCTACACGCGTGGCAGGCAGTGAAAAGCGCGGCACGGTAGAGGAGGCGGCGTCCTGCTCGGCACTCCGCAGCGCGCTTCGCATCTTGTCGACGCGTTCGGCATGCACACCAGCCGCTTTACCGGCGGAAACTTCGGCTCGGCTTGCCAGCGTTCCTGCGACGATTCTTGGCAGTCCTGCAACGGGGGCCTTGCGCGCGGCATTGGATGCACGCCGGTCCGCACGCTCGCGAGCCTGATGCATCTCGTGCTTCTCGCGTCGTAGTTCCTTGCGTAGGTGCTGCACCTGCTGTTCGGCACCGAGCTGCTCGCGCTCGGCGACAGACCGGTAGGCGCTGTAGCCACCTCCGACCATGCGAAGGCGCGCGGGCTGCAGTTCCGCGATTTCCTGCATGTCCTCCAGCAAACCTCGATCGTGGCTTGCCACCAGGAGGCATCCACGGAACGACTCCAACACGGTGCGCAGCCTTTGGCGTGCTTTCCGGTCCAGGTGATTGGTGGGTTCGTCCAACAGCAGGACATCAGGCGTCCTCAGCAGCTGGGCCGCCAGCGCCAATGCCATTGTCTCTCCGCCGCTGAAAGTGGAGATCTCCCGCTGCAGGCAGACGTCATGCAGGCCAAATGCCGACAGCTGCAAAGCGACGCGCTCGCGCAGATTCCAGTGACCGTCGGCGCGCTCCAACTGTGTGGCATCGGCTGCGCCGGCGAGCACGGCATCCACCGCATTCAGCGCATCGGTGACACCCAGCAGCTCAGCAACCGTCGCATAGGCGGCGCCGTTCCAGTACTGCCGCAGGTAGCCCACTCGACCGGCGATGTCGATGATGCCGGCCTGCAATGGAAGCTCGCCCGCTAACAGGCGTAGCAACGTTGTCTTGCCTGCCCCATTGGGCGCGACAAGGCCGATCCGCGATGGACCAAAGACGAATGACAAATCGGCGAAGACGGACGTGCCGTCTGGCCACGAAAACGACAGGCGGGATGCGCGGATGCAGGCGCCGGACATGGGTTCCTCCTTTAGTCGCCTGACATGAGGCGATCACAGCTGAAGCTCCCCACAGTCGGGGGGTGCTCATGCGTCTCAGGGGAACGGGGCTATCACACGTCCAGCGGGCTCCAAGTTCACTTCGGTCACGGATATTGTGTCAGCACGAGGCGCCGTTGTGCTGAACGTTCGACGAAGACGGGGAGTTCAGCTCGATCGTTGCCTGGAGACCGCCACCGTCCCGATTCGAAAGTCGTAGTGCGCCGCCGAGTGCCTGGGTGAGTTGCTGTGCGATGGCCAACCCAAGGCCTGTGCCGCCCGTGCCGCGACACCGTGATGGTTCGAGCCGCTGAAAAGGTTTCACTACATTCTCCAACTGCTCGGGCGGAATACCAGGTCCACGATCAAGCACATCGATATGGATCCGCTCCGCTTCATCGATGCGCAGTCTGGTCTCGACATCGCCGGCGTAGTTGAGCGCGTTGTCGATCAGGTTCTGCAGGATTCGACGCAGTACTTGGGGATGGGTGTCGTGAGACGCAGAGCCTCGGGTAGAGAGCACCACGGCGCGCCCGGCGTCCTGATAGTCAGCCACGACACTTTCCAGGAATGCCGCCATGTCCAGTCGAACCGCCGGGCCCAACGTGACTGACGCGCTTCGAGCGTAGCTTAGGCCTTCGCGCACCAACAGGCTGAGTTGGTCGATATCGCTCAGCATCTTCTCCTGCTCGGCGGTGGCCTCCAGTGCCTCTGCCCGCAGCCTCAGGCGGGTAATGGGTGTCTGCAGATCATGCGAAATGGCGGCAAGGATCTGGGTCCGCTCGGCCACGTGTGTCGCGACGCGCGTCTGGAGTAGATTGAGTGCGCTCGCTGCCTGAGCCACCTCCCACGGCCCATCCTGGGGCAATGGCGCACCATTGCCGGCGGGATCCATGTGCTCGGCCGCCTTCGCGAGCTGAGCCAGAGGGCCCGTAGCCAGTCGAACGGCAACGCCCACGCAGATCAACAGCAACGCCCCCTGCGCGACCAGTACCCATGGCAACCAGCGCGCCAAGGGCATCAGTGAGGGCGTCACCTCGATGGTCAGAAGCTGGCCGTCGTGGAGCGTCAGCTCCACCTCGTAGCGTTCCGGCTCAATGGACACAGCTCGCGGCCGTAGCGTGTACTCACGCCCGAGCGCGTCGTCGATCAATCCTGTCACTTGGCGCGAGCGTGAGGTGGACAACGGCGTACCCGCCTGTGCTGGCCGCAGGAGGTAGCGATACGTCCGGCGCTCAAGGCGGGGAATCCACTCGCTCCGTTGATCCGCGGGCAGGTTCTCCAATAGCGCAACGCTGACAGGAATGTCCTCATAGAGGTTCCTGAGCATCATCGATCGGGTGGCATCCGCCCGCTCCTCGAACAGCAGCGCGAAGGACAGTCCGTGCGCGAGTAGCAAGCCCGCTCCCAATATCAGTAACAGGCGCGTCCTGAGTGTTCTGGGTAGCCACCGGGTGAAGGCACGGCGCGGCAGGTTCACGGCTCTTCGCCTTCAAGAACGACGGCCTGGCTGAACACGTAGCCCTCGCTTCGAACGGTCTTGATGTACGTCTGCTCCCGCGCACCGTCGCCAAGACGCTGTCGAAGCCTGCTGACAAGAAGATCGATCGAGCGGTCGAAAACTTCCGCATCACGTCCCTGCGTCAGGTTGAGCAGCTGGTCGCGGCTCAGCACGCGTTGCGGATGGTCGATGAATACCCGAAGCAGACGAAACTCGGCCCCGCTCAAGGGGTACGCCGTCCCGGCCTTGTCCATCAGATGGCGGGCGGTGGTGTCCAGGCGCCAGTCGCCGAACCCGATCCACCGGCTGGCCTCGGAGACCTGAAGGTTCGGAGGAAGCATGCGCGCACGGCGTATCACAGCGTTGATGCGTGCCAGAAGCTCCCGCGATGAGAAGGGCTTGCTGACGTAGTCGTCAGCGCCCATCTCCAATCCAATGATGCGGTCGGTCTCGTCATCGCGGGCGGTGAGCAGCACCACCGGTACCGCCCGGTGCTTTCCGGCACGGAGGTTCCTGCAGAGGGACAGGCCGTCTTCACCGGGCATCATCACATCGAGCACGACCAGATCCACGTCGCTGGTATCCAGAACGCCACGCATCTCGCGTCCGTCGGCTGCCAAACTGACGCGTAGACCATTCCGCTTCAGGTAGTCGCCCACCATCTGACGGATGTCTCGGTCATCGTCGACGACGAGGATGTGATCGGTGTGGGACGACATATGTCGGAGCTCCGGAGGTGCGGCCACGCCTGGCCACGGATCTGTCGCAGGGGATGGTAGCGCCAGTGGGCCTCCCGCCAAGCGGGCGGATGTCGCTTGTTTGTATCAGAACGTATCCACGGGCCGGTTCCGGGAAAAGGGCGACAAATCTCCCTGCATCCAGACACGTCCCGGATACCGGACGGGCGCGAAATGGGCCATCGCCGCGGAGCCCCCGTCGGCCACACTCGAAGGAAACGACGATGAACACCTCTGAATCCCCCACCCCCAAGGCTGCTCTGGTTTTCGGCGGTTCCCGCGGCATCGGTGCGGCCATTGCGCGCCGCCTGGCCCGTGAGGGCTACGCCGTTGCCCTGACCTACGCTTCGCGCGCCGACAAGGCCGCCGACGTGGTCGCCGCCATCCAGGCCGATGGCGGCCAGGCCATTGCCCTGCAGGCCGACGCAGCGGATCAGCATGCCATCACGGCCGCCGTCGCCGTCGCCACCGCCAGGCTGGGCACCCTGCACGTCGCCGTCGTCAATGCCGGCGTATATCAGGGCGGTCCTCTGGAGCAGTTTCCGGTCGACACGCTGGATCTGATGCTGTCGGTCAACGTTCGAGGTGTCTTCCTTGCGATCCAGGCTGCGGCCGCCAAGATGGCCGATGGCGGCCGAATCATCACGATCGGTAGCAACACCGCCCAGCGCAGCGGATCGGTCGGTGGAAGCGTCTACGTCATGACAAAGGCCGCCGTCGCCGCGCTGGTGCGTGAAGTGGCACTGGATCTGGCACCGCGCAAGATCACGATCAACAACATCCAGCCGGGCCCGATCGAGACCGACATTACTGCCGGCTTCCTCGACCATCTCGCTGAGCGCAGCCCATTGCAACGCGTGGGACGCCCAGAAGAAGTCGCATCGCTGGCGGCCTATCTGGTCAGTGCCGAGGCCAGCTACATGACAGGCGCCAGCCTGACGATGGACGGCGGTTACTCCATCTGAATAGACCGCGGCACGCACACGCGTGCCGCGCCTCCCGATCCATCCCTTCATCCACCCTGCTGGAGGATCCACCATGTTCGCGATCTCTGCTTCGAATCCCCGCCGTCCGCGCGCCCTGTCATGGCTGGCGGGTACCTTCCTGATGTTCAGCGGAACCGCATTCGCGCAATCGGCGACTCAAGCGGCTTCTCCAACGCTGCCGCCCGAGTTGGTGGCCAATAAGCACGTCGATGCGGGAGACCTGCGTATCGGTTACGCCGACCTCGGTCCTGCCAAGGGTGAAGTCATCATCCTGCTGCATGGCTGGCCGTACGACATCAACAGCTACGCGGAAGTCGCGCCGCAGTTGGCGGCACGCGGTTACCGCGTGATCGTTCCACATCTGCGAGGCTATGGAACGACCACCTTCTTGTCCGCCGACACGCCACGCAACGGGCAGCCGGCTGCACTCGCGTCCGATGTGATCGCATTGATGGATGCCCTCAACATTCGTCGCGCGACGCTGGCCGGCTATGACTGGGGCGCGCGCTCCGCGGACATCGTGGCAGCCATATGGCCCGAGCGGGTCAAGGCGCTCGTGTCGGTCAGTGGATACCTGATCGGCAGCCAGGAGGCCAGCCGCAAACCTCTTCCGCCGTCGAGCGAACTGCAGTGGTGGTACCAGTTCTACTTCGCCACCGACCGAGGCCAGGCCGGGTACACGCAGTACACCCACGACTTTGCGAAGAAGATCTGGGAACTGGCGTCCCCGCAGTGGAAGTTCGATGACGCCACGTTCAACCGTAGCGCTTCCGCGCTGGACAACCCCGACCACGTCGCCATCGTCATCCACAACTATCGCTGGCGCCTGAGCCTGGCCGAGGGCGAACCGAAGTACGCGGCTCTGGAGCAACGTCTGGCGCAGGCACCGGTCATCAAGGTGCCGACCATCACCATCGAGGGCGATGCCAACGGAGCCCCGCACCCCAAGCCGGAGACGTATGCCACCAAGTTCGTAGGCAAATACGAGCACCGCACATTCACGGGCGGCGTTGGACACAACCCGCCGCAGGAGTCGCCCGCCGAGTTCATCCAGGCGGTCGTCGACGCCACCCACCTGTGAACGGAGGAGCACCCGAATGAAATCGATCAGGACGTTGCTGCTGGTAACGCTGGCCGCAGGCTCCGCGCTGGGCTTGGTGGGCGTGGTGCAGGCATACGACAGCACCCGCCCAGTCTCACCCATCTACGGCGTCCAGCTGCCCGATGGCTATCGCGAGTGGCCCTTCATAGCACCAGCGCAGGAGGCCGCACCGCTGGACGAGTTACGCGTCGTGGTCGGAAATTCCAAGGCCATGCGCGCCTATCGCGAGAACCAGCGCCCGTTTCCCGACGGAACAGTGCTGGTGAAGCTGGCCTGGAAGCATGAGCAGTCACCGGACTTTGCACCCGCCTCCATTCCCGGTGCGGCCACCACCGTCCAGGTCATGGTCAAGGACTCACGCAGATACGCGAGTACGGGCGGGTGGGGCTACGGACGTTTCATCGATGGGAAGCCCGTCGATGAAGCCCAGCACAAGACCTGCCATGCATGCCACGCAGCCCGCGTGAAAGACCGCGACTACGTTTTTACACAGTACGCCCGCTAACCAATCCGCTCTTCAACTTCTTCCGACTGGAGATAACTCATGAACGCAATCGACACCGTGCTTTACACCGGCAAGACGCACACGGTCGGTGGCCGTGAAGGCCACACCCGCAGCGACGATGGCCAGCTCGATGTAGCTCTCTCACCTCCCGGCAGCCGACGTCCGGGTACCAACCCGGAGCAGTTGTTTGCGGCGGGCTGGTCAGCCTGCTTCGAAGGTGCGATGGGCATCGCGGCCCGCAAGCTTCGCGTTGCCTTGCCCGCTGACACCGCCATCGATGCGGAAGTCGACCTCGGAAAGGTGGGTGAGGAGTATCAGCTCCAGGCTCGCCTGGCCATCTCACTGCCTGGAATTGCATCCGAACAGGCACAGGCCATCGTCGACGAAGCGCATCGCACCTGCCCGTACTCCAAGCTTTCGCGAGGCAACATCGACGTACAGATTCGCTTGGTCTGAAGTAACGGCACGTGTCCCAAGGCATTCAAAGGCGATCCGGATACAAATGTCCGGGTCGCCCGACATAAAGCGCTGACACAGCCGCGATGCAATAGACACCTCCGCCGCGCCGATGGTTCTCCCATGATCGAATATGCACTGGCTGCCCTAGCGGGCATGGCCACCATCCTCTCTCCCTGCATCCTGCCCATCCTTCCCATCGTCCTGGCGACAGGTGCCGGAAAAGATCGGGTAACGCCCTTGTGGATCATTGCCGGCTTCGTCGGCAGCTTTGCCGCCAGCGGCATCCTTTTGGGCGTTCTGGCGGCGTCTTCCGGGGAGCTTCAAGCAAGTATTCGCACCAGCTCGATCGTAGTGCTGATGCTGGCCGGCCTGGCTTGCTTCTGGCCAACCCCCTTTGAGCGGTCAGTGGCATGGGTGCAAACGCAATGGCATCAGGTGAGGCCGGCCGGCCCTGGCTTGCTTCAAGCCAGCGGAAGGTCCGGCGCGCTGCTTGTTGGCGCTTCGCTTGGGCTGGCGTGGACGCCATGTGCGGGCCCCGTCCTTGCTTCGGTGCTTGCTTTGGCTGCGAGTTCGCAGTCACCCGCGAAAGCCAGCGGGATGCTTGGACTCTACGCAATCGGCGCCGGCATTCCGATGTTGCTGATTGCCTACGGCAGTCGCTGGATCAATTCACGTCTCTCGTTCTTCCAGAAGCATGCCGACCTGCTGAGGAAAGTCTTTGGCCTGATCGCGATCGGTGTCGCCATTCTTCAGCTGCTCCAGTACGACGTATTCGTGTCCGCCTGGGCCACGCAGTGGCTTCCCCCCTCTCCCAAGGTCTCTGATCTCATGAAAAAGCTCTCTTCCCTTGCGACAATGCTGGCCGCATGCGTGTTCGCCGCCGCTTGTTCCCCTAACGTCCAGGCGGATCCTGTTCAGCCCACGCAGACCAGGCCCGCACCGATGGCGCCTGATTTCAAGGGCATCGACAACTGGATCAACTCCTCGCCCAAGAATCTTCAGGACCTCCGTGGGAAGGTCGTTCTGGTCGAGTTCTGGACCTACTCCTGCATCAACTGCGTTCGTGTCATGCCTCACGTCAAACAGTGGCATGCCAAGTACAAGGATCAGGGACTCGTCGTCATCGGCGTGCACACGCCCGAGTACGGGTATGAGAAGAAGCTGAGCAACCTTCGGGCAGCGGTGCAGCGCCTTGGGATCACCTATCCGGTCGCCCAGGACAATGGCTATGAGACGTGGAATGCCTACGGCAATCGCTATTGGCCTGCCATGTACCTGATCGATCAACAGGGGCGAATCGTGTACCAGCACTTCGGTGAAGGGCAGTATGAGGAAACCGAAGCAATGATCCGTACGCTGCTGAGCTCTGGATCCGTTTCGCAGCGTCCCGCGACATCGCGCTGATGTGTCGGCGTAAGGCGCTCCTTACTCTTATCTCGAGAATGAAATGAACAAGCGATGGTTGATTACCGGTAGTTCACGCGGTTTGGGCTTGGCCCTCGCTGAAGCGGTGCTGGAGGCGGGCGATTACGCACTCGTAACGGCTCGAGATACCTCCAGCTTGCGCCATCTTGTCGAACGTCATGGCGATCATGCTCGTTTGGTTGCGCTTGACGTGACCGACCCATTAGCCGCTGCAAGAGCCGTGGACGTCGCGGTCGATGCTTTCGGTGGAATCGACGTGCTCGTGAACAATGCAGGTTACGGGGACGTTGGGTCAGTCGAGGACACAACTCTGGACGACTTCAGGCGGCAGATCGAGACCAATCTGTTTGGCACGATCATTGTCTCGAAGGCCGTGGTTCCACGAATGCGAGAACAGCGCAGTGGCCATATCATCCAGCTTTCCTCAGTGGGCGGCCGTCTGGGGGCGCCGGGCCGCGCCGCATACTCCGCCGCGAAGTGGGGCGTTGAGGGATTCTCCGAGTCACTCGCGCTGGAGATGGCGCTTGTGGGCGTGAAAGTAACCATCGTGGAGCCTGGCGGATTCAGGACTGATTTCGCGGGCACCTCGACTTCGTTGAAAGAGGGGCGTGCCGACTACGATGCCGTCGTTGGTGCCGCCGCGAGGCGCCAGCGTGCCTACGATGGCCACCAGCCAGGCGACCCGGCGCGTGCGGCCCAGGCGATCATACGTGTCGCAAGCGCAATGTCACCGCCACTGAGAGTGGCACTGGGAACGGACGCATTCGACGCCATCGAGCGGGCTGATCGCGACCGTCTTGAAGAGCGTGCCACGTGGCAGGCGTTGAGCAGGTCGACTGATTATCCTTGACGGATCTGGCCTGATGTCCGCTTCGGGTCGGAAACGGCCATGCCAAAGTCGTGCCGATCTATAGTGATCAACACGCACTCAGCGCATAAAGCGTTATTTCGATCTGGCCTATTGCGCTCACGCGAAAGCTGGCCCGACAGAACTCGTATACGCCCTGAAATCACTTCTCGGGCGAACGCGTACAAAGGTCCGTCGATCGAAGAGTTCATGGCTGACCCCTATCGCGCCCTCGCACACTTTAGCCCAGCAGACGGGTGGGCCTCCTTCTCCAGCAGTCGGGAATCTATCGGAGCCAACTAGGGTCCCGCGCGTAGGCGTGGCCGGTCCCCCTGAGGGCTGCTATGGCCCAACTATGCCTGCCCGAGGGGGCCCAACTCTGGACTTCCGATCACCGGGATGCCGCTAGGTAGACGCGCAGCAGGCCGGTCCGCAGCAGGGTTTTGCGGACACGGCGGCCGTCCCGTCCCGCGGGGCGAGCACCGGGCTTGCGACGGGCCGTGAGGCCTCGACCACCCCGGACGCTTCCGTTGCCGCGCGCGCGGCCAAGTCGCCCTTGCGTTCGCTGTAGCGGCTGGTCAGGTAGTCGCTGCGGTCGCGCACCAGCAGGGTGAACTTCACCAGTTCCTCCATCACGTCCACCACGCGGTCGTAGTAGGGCGAGGGTTTCATGCGGCCTGCTTCATCGAATTCCTGCCAGGCCTTCGGCACCGACGACTGGTTGGGGATGGTGACCATGCGCATCCAGCGGCCCAGCACGCGCAACGCATTGACCACGTTGAACGACTGCGAACCGCCGCACACCTGCATCACCGCCAGGGTGCGGCCCTGGGTGGGACGCACGCTGCCCTCGGACAGCGGCAGCCAGTCGATCTGGTTCTTGAACACCGCCGACAGGGTGCCGTGGCGTTCCGGACTGACCCAGACCTGGCCCTCGGACCACTGCGACCACGCACGCAGCCGCTGCACCTCCGGATGGTCCGCGCCCACGCTGTCCAGGATGGGCAGCTCGTGCGGGTGGAACACGCGGGTCTCCGCGCCGAAGTGGCGCAACAGCCGCTCCGCTTCCAGCGCCAGCTTGCGACTGAAGGACTGCGGGCGCAGCGAGCCGTACAGGATCAGGATGCGCGGCGGGTGCCCGGAACCGGCGATGGCCAGCTTGTCGGCATCGGGAATGTCGAGCGCTTCGGGGGCGAGCTGTGGCGGCAATGGAACTGTCATGTCGGCTTGTTAGGCTGTGACTGTTCGATTATTCTAGAATTATGGAAATAACAAACGCAACCGTTGCCCTGGCCGCCCTGGGCCAGACCACCCGCCTGGCGGTCTTCCGCCTGCTGGTCGAAGCTGGCCCGTCGGGTCGCATGGCCGGCGAGATCGCCGAATCGCTGGGGCTTCCGGGGGCCACGCTGTCGTTCCACCTGAAGGAACTGGTGGCCGCCGGGCTGGTGCAGAGCGAGGCGCGCGGCCGCAATGTCTGTTATCGCGCGGACTTCGGCGCGATGAACGAGCTGATCGAATTCCTGACCCGCAACTGCTGCGGCGGCGACACGGCGCAGTGCGCGCCCGCTGCGCCATGCGGTCCCGAAGGCTGCGCATGACAGCGGCTGCCGCGCCTCCGCTGTCGCGCCGCATGGGCGGCTTCGAGCGCCACCTGACCTGGTGGGTGCTGGGCTGCATCGGAGTGGGCACGGTGCTGGGCTATCGGCTGCCGGGCGCGTTCGCCACGCTGGGGGCGGCGGAAATCGCCAGGGTGAACCTGCCGGTGGCGGTGCTGATCTGGCTGATGATCGTCCCGATGCTGCTGAAGATCGACTTCCGTGCGATGGGCGAGGTGAAGCGGCACTGGAAGGGCATCGGCGTCACCGTGTTCGTGAACTGGGCGATCAAGCCGTTCTCGATGGCCTTGCTGGCGTGGCAGTTCGTGCGCCATGTGTTCGCCGATCACCTGCCTGCGGCGCAGATCGATTCGTACGTGGCCGGACTGATCCTGCTGGCGGCCGCGCCGTGCACGGCGATGGTGTTCGTGTGGAGCCACCTGTGCGAGGGCGAACCGCGCTTCACCCTCAGCCAGGTCGCGCTGAACGACGCCATCATGGTGGTGGCCTTCGCGCCCATCGTCGGCCTGCTGCTGGGCATCTCGTCCATCACCGTGCCATGGGCGACGCTGATGCTGTCGGTGGCGCTGTACATCGTGGTGCCCGTCGCCGTCGCGGCGATGCTGCGCGGATGGGTCCTGCGCCGCGGCGGCGAGGCCGCGCTGCAGGCACTGCTCAAGCGGCTGGGGCCGGTATCGCTGGGCGCGCTGCTGCTCACGCTGGTGCTGCTGTTCGGTTTCCAGGGCCGCCAGATCGTCGACCAGCCGCTGGTCATCGCGATGCTGGCCGTGCCGATCGTGATCCAGGTGTACTTCAACGCCGGCGTGTCGTACTGGCTCAACCGCCGGCTGGGCGTGGCCCATTGCGTGGCGGGACCGTCGGCGCTGATCGGGGCCAGCAATTTCTTCGAACTGGCCGTGGCCACGGCGGTGGGCGTGTTCGGCGTGCATTCCGGCGCGGCGCTGGCCACGGTGGTCGGCGTGCTGGTGGAGGTGCCGGTGATGTTGTCCGTGGTCCGCCTCGTCAATGTGTCGAAGCCCTGGTACGAACGCCGCGCCTGATTTCCTGCCTCGCATCCATCCCTCTTCCTTCAGGACACGCCCATGGACCGCCCCTACAACCTGCTGTTCCTGTGCACCGGCAATTCCGCCCGCAGCATCATGGCCGAAGCCATGGCCAACCACCTGGGCAAGGGCCGCTTCCACGCCTACAGCGCAGGCAGCCATCCACGCGGCCGCGTGCATCCGGTCGCGCTGCAGATCCTGCAGGACGCCGGCCTGCCGACGGCCGCATTGCGCAGCAAGCCGTGGGACGAATTCGCGGGCGTGGATGCGCCGCCGATGGACCTGATCATCACCGTCTGCGACAAGGCGGCCGGCGAAGCGTGCCCCGTGTGGCCCGGCCACCCGGTCACCGCGCACTGGGGCGTCGAAGATCCCGCCGCCGTCACCGGTTCACCGGAGCAGGTCCGCCACGCCTTCGCCCATGCCCTGCACCTGCTGCAGCACCGCATCACCCTGCTGCTTGCGCTCAAGCCCGAAGCGCTGGACCGCCTGGCGCTGGAGACGCGGGTGCGCGAGATCGGCAGATCGTCCTGAACCCCACATCCCGCTTCGATTCCTTCTCCACCCAAGAACCTTCCATGAGCATCCGCGTTGGCATCAACGGCTTCGGCCGCATGGGCCGCCTCACCCTGCGTGCGGCCTGGGACTCTCCCGACCTCCAGTTCGTCCAGATCAACGACCCCGCCGGCGACGCCGCCACCCTGGCGCACCTGCTGGAGTTCGATTCGATCCATGGCCGCTGGCACCGCGGGATCACAGCCGACGGCGAAGCGCTGGTGATCGACGGCACACGCATTCCGGTGGCGCGTAACAGGGACATCGCGGCGACCGACTGGTCGGGCTGCGACGTGGTCATCGAATCCTCCGGCAAATTCCGCAAACCCGATGTGCTGCAACCCTATCTGGACCAGGGCGTGAAGCGCGTGGTGGTGACCGCCCCGGTCAAGTCGCCCGGCGTGCTGGACGTGGTGGTCGGCGTGAACCACCACCGCTTCGATCCCGCGCAGCACCGCATCGTCTCCGCCGCCTCGTGCACGACCAACTGCTTCGCCCCGGTGGTGAAGGTGATCCACGAAGGCCTCGGCATCCGCCACGGCAGCCTGACCACCCTGCACAGCCTGACCAATACCCAGGTGATCGTGGATGCGCCGCACAAGGATCTGCGCCGCGCACGTGCGTGCGGCAGCAGCCTGATCCCGACCTCGACGGGCTCGGCGACCGCCATCGCCGAGATCTTTCCCGAGCTGAAGGGCCGCCTGAATGGACATGCCGTGCGCGTGCCGCTGACCAATGCCTCGCTCACCGACTGCGTGTTCGAGGTGGAGCGCGCGACCACGGTCGAGGAAGTGAACGCACTGTTGAAGCGCGCGGCCGAGGGCGGACTGGCGGGGATCCTGGGCTATGAAACGCGCCCGCTGGTGTCCATCGACTACCGGACCGATCCGCGTTCCAGCATCGTCGATGCGCTGTCCACCCTGGTGATCAATGGCACGCAGGTGAAGGTGTACGCCTGGTACGACAACGAGTGGGGCTACGTGAACCGTACCGCCGAGCTCGTGCGCCTGGTCGGCAAGGCGGGCTGACGGCATGCGTGCGCGCCTGTCGGCCGATGTTCGCCAGTACGCGCTGATCACCGGCAACTACTGGGCCTTCACCCTGACCGATGGCGCGCTGCGCATGCTGGTGGTGCTGCACTTCCACCAGCTGGGTTACAGCCCGCTGCAGATCGCCATGCTGTTCCTGTTCTACGAAGTCTTCGGTGTGGTCACCAACCTGGTGGGAGGGTGGCTGGGCGCCAGGATCGGACTCAACCGGACCATGAACATCGGGCTGGCGATGCAGGTGGTGGCATTGTCGATGCTGCTGGTGCCCGCGGCCTGGTTGACGGTCCCTTGGGTCATGGGAGCGCAGGCGCTGTCCGGCATCGCCAAGGACCTCAACAAGATGAGCGCCAAGAGCAGCATCAAGCTGCTGGTGCCCGACAGCCAGCAGGGCACCCTGTACCGCTGGGTGGCGGCGCTCACGGGCTCGAAGAACGCGCTGAAGGGCGTGGGGTTCTTCCTGGGCGGGGCGCTGCTGACCACGGTCGGTTTTCCGGCCGCCGTGGCGGCGATGGCGGCTGTCCTGTTGCTGGTATGGCTGTCGAGCATGGTCCTGCTCACGCGCGACCTGGGCAAAGCGAAGGCCAAGCCGAAGTTCCGGGACATCTTCTCCAAGAGTCGCGCCATCAACCTGCTGTCGGCCGCGCGCATGTTCCTGTTCGGCGCGCGCGACGTGTGGTTCGTCGTCGCATTGCCGGTATTCCTGGCTTCCACGCTGGGCTGGGATTTCTGGCAGGTGGGCGGATTCCTCGCGGCGTGGATCATCGGCTACGGCCTGGTGCAGTCGTTCGCGCCGTCCATCACCGGGCACCGGGCGCGCAGGATTCCGGACGGCCGATCCGCCACCGGCTGGGCGGTGGTTCTGGCCACCGTCCCGGCGGCCATGGCGGCGCTGCTCGTGCAGGGCGTCCAGCCCGCCGGCGTGCTGGTGGTGGGGCTGGGCGTTTTCGGCGTGCTGTTCGCGCTCAATTCCGCCCTGCACAGCTACCTGATCGTCAGCTACGCCGACGAGGACGGCGTGTCGCTGGATGTCGGCTTCTACTACATGGCCAACGCCCTGGGCCGGTTGCTGGGCACCGTGCTGTCGGGGTGGGTCTTCCAGCGCTGGGGACTGCAGGCCTGCTTGCTGATTTCCGCCGTGCTGATCATCCTTGCAGCCCTGGTCTCCCTGGCATTGCCCCGCACTGCATCCGATACCTCAGTCGGGTAAGGCAGGGCATGCGATGGCACCGGGTTGCCGCCTCTTCGCCCTCTCCGCCAGACACGGATCCACGCCTGCATGAACGCCATCCACCGCGCCCGCGCGGAAGACCTGCCCGCCATCACCGCGCTGCTTGCCGGCGCGGCCCTGCCCACGACGGATATTGGAGCCTCGCGGATCGACTTCTGGGTGGACGAAGCGGCAGACGGCATCATTGCGGCGATCGGTCTGGAACGGCATGGCGACGCTGGCCTGCTGCGCTCACTGGTGGTCGCTCCCGCGCACCGCGGCAGCGGACGTGCGCAGCGGCTGGTCGAGGTGGTGGAAGCCGCGGCACGCAGTCATGGGCTGCGTGAGCTGGTGCTGCTGACGCAGACTGCCGAAGCGTTCTTCGCCAAGGCCGGTTATGCCGTGATCCCACGCGGCGAAGCACCGCCCGCCCTGCAGGAATGTGCCGAGTTCCGCGCACTGTGTCCGGCGTCGGCGACCTGCATGCACAAGCCCCTGGACGGCGCGACGGCGTAGGGCCGCCCGGCGCCGTTCGTCCGAAACGCGCCCTGCCAGCCGCCTCCGGTGTCCGAGCACGTCCTGCGGCCCACGTTGGCTCTCGGGTGTAGTCCATCGGAAGGTCGCCATGATCCATCGATTCCTGTGCCTGGCCCTGCTCGCCTGCGCGCTGTCGGGCTGCGAGCGCCGCGCGGACAACGCGACGCTGGCCGCCCCCTCGCCGGACGCCGCAGTCCCGCCGCTGTTCGACGGCTTCGGCGACCTGCATCGCGATGTGGGCACCCGCGTGCCGGAGGCGCAGCGCTATTTCGACCAGGGCCTGCGCATGGCCTACGGCTTCAACCACGAAGCGGCCGGACGCGCGTTTGCCGAAGCCGCACGCCTGGATCCGCAGTGCGCGATGTGCGTCTGGGGCCAGGCGCTGGTGCTGGGGCCCAACATCAACCTGCCGATGGACCCCTCCCTGGCCAAGGACGCCACGGCGCTGGCCTCGCGCGCCGCCGCACTGGCGGCATCGGCGCGTCACGCCGACCGCGCCCTGATCCAGGCGCTGCAGGCGCGCTACGTCGATCCGGCGCCTGATGACCGCTCGGCGCTCGACCGCGCCTATGCCGACGCGCTGGCGCGGGTGGTGGAACAGTTTCCCGAAGACGACGACGCGGCCACCCTCTACGCAGAGGCCTTGATGGACCTGTCGCCCTGGGCGTACTGGGCGGCGGACGGTACGCCGGCCGAGCACACGCCACGCCTGGTGGGCGAACTGGAACGCGTGCTGGCGCGCAATCCGCGCCACATCGGTGCGATGCACTACTACATCCATGCCACCGAGGCCTCGCCCACGCCCGAGCGCGCCCTGCCCTATGCCGACGCACTGGCCGCGCTGGCCCCGGGATCCGGCCACCTGGTACACATGCCCGCGCACACCTACATCCGCGTTGGCCGCTACCACGACGCGACCCTGACCAACTTCGCCGCGACCACTGCCGACAAGGATTTCCTGGCGGTGTGCCGCGGCAGCAACGGGGTGTATCCGTTGGGCTACGTGCCGCACAACTGGCATTTTGCCACCATGACCACCGGCCTGACCGGCTCGCGCACGCTGGCGCTGCAGGCGGCGGGACAGACGGCGCAGCGCGCGGACCGCGCCGCGATGGGCGAAGCGCCGATGCAGTTCATGCAGCAGTTCGTGGTGGCGCCCTGGTTCACGCAGGTGCGTTTCGGCGACTGGGACGCGATCCTGGCGGACGCCTCGCCGCCACCGGCGCTGCCCTATCCGACCGCGATCCGCCACTTCGCGCGCGGCCTGGCCCACGCACGCAAGGGCGCGCTGGACCAGGCCTCGCGCGAGGCGCAAGCCCTGCACGCGATCGCGCTGGATCCGGCCATGGCGCAAGTGAGCTTCTTCGACATCAACAACGCCGCAGCCGTACTGCGCGTGGCCGACGCCCTGCTGCGCGGCGAGTTGTTGCGCGCGCAGGGCAGGCAGGACGCCGCCATCGCCGCGCTGCGCGAAGCGGCCACCGCCGAGGATGCGCTGGCCTACAACGAACCCGCCGACTGGCCGTTGCCGGTCCGGCCCTACCTGGGGGCCGCGCTGCTGGAGGCAGGTGACGCGGGCGCGGCGGCGGAGGTATTCGCCCAGGACCTGAAGACCTATCCGCACAACGGATGGTCGCTGTTCGGCCTGGCGCAGGCGCAGCAGAAGTTCGGGCAGGCCGATGCCGCACGCGAGACGACGCGCCGCCAGGCCGTCGCCTGGCAATGGGCGGATGCGCCGCTGACCGCGGCGCGCTACTGAGCCGTGATGGCTGCCGCGTGGCGCTCCGGCGCCGCGCGATCACTTCACCCGCTGGCCGTGCTTGATCACGATGTCGACCCGCTGCAGCAGCGCCACCTGCTTCAGCACGTCGCCTTTCACCGCGATGATGTCGGCGTACTTGCCTTCGGTGACGGTGCCATAGTCCTTGTCGGCCTTCATCGCCACGGCGGGCCAGTAGGTGGCCGCGCGGATGGCATCGATCGCCGGCACACCGAGCTTGTTCACCCACACGTCCAGCTCGTTCCAAGTGCTGCCGCTGTGGAACTTCATCGGGATGCCGGAATCGGTGCCGATCAGCAGCAGGGCGCCGCTCTCGCGCAGTTGCTGGAACTTGCGCTGCAGGGTGGGCCAGCGCTGCGGGGTCTGCTGGAAGTAGCCGATGCGCTCGGGATGCTCCAGCGACTGCTTGATGTCGTCGATGATCGCCGGCGTCAGGCCCACGTGCCAGTCGCTGCCGTCAATGAACTCGTGGTTCTTCACCGTGTACGGGAAGTTGTAGAGCCCCTCGATGGTCGGCGTCCAGAACAGCGGGCCCGAGGCCATGTTGCCGGTGCGCTCGCGCAGGGCCGCGATCACGTCCGGCGGGTATTCGGGCGATGCCGCCAGGCCGGTGTGCTCGAAGCAGTCCACGCCGGCCTTCAGGCCGCGGCGGATCTCTTCCGGCCGGTGCGCGTGCGCGACCACCGGCAGCCCGTGCCGGTGGGCCTCGTCGACGATGGCGGCCAGCTCGGCATCGCTCATGCCGTCCTGGTCGATCAGCTTCACCACGTCCACGCCGGCCTGGGCGATGCGCCGGATCTTGGCGCGCGCATCGGCGGGCGAGTCGACGCCCCAGCGGAACTGCTCGGTGCCGGGGTACGGCTTCTTCTGGATGAAGGGACCCGACACGAACAGCGTGGGCCCGGGAATGCGCCCGCTGTTGATCGCATCGCGCACGGCGATGCTGTCCTCCAGCGGGCCGCCCAGGTCGCGCGCGCCGGTCACGCCGGCCAGCAGCAGCTGCCTGGCCGAGGCCGGCATGATCACGTCGCGGAACTGCGCGGGATAGGTCCTGTCCCAGTGCTCGTAGTCGGCATGCCCGTTGATCATCAGGTGCACGTGCATGTCCCACAGGCCCGGCATCACGGTCATGCCTTCGGTCGAGATGACGGTCGCGTCCGCCGGCACGGGCAGCGTCTTCACCGTGCCTACCGCGACGATGCGCTGGCCTTCGATCAGGACGACGCTGTCGCGGATCGGATCGCTCAGGGTGCCATCGACCAGGGTGCCGCCCACCATCGCCGCGCGCTGCGCCTGCGCGAGCGGCGCGAACGCCAGCCAGACCGCCATCCCGCACGCACTCAACCAGTTCGCCGTCCGCATCGACCTTCCCCCGGTGGAAAGGCCCAGCCTAACCGGAGTGCGGTCAGTACGCGAATTCGCGGAAGACGCGGTCGATATCGCCCTGCCACGGGCCATTGAACAGGGCCAGCTTGCGCTCGGCCGGCGTCTGGTTCGCCTCGACGATCTCCACCAGCGCGTCGAGGAAGCCGGCTTCGTCCACGCCCTTGCTGTTGAGGCGTGCGCGGCGCTGCAGCCCGCCGATGGCGATCTTCACCGCCTCGCGGGCGAGGTCGCGCACGGTGCCGCCGCGGAACGGCAGCTTCAGCGCGTGCTTCGGCACGCCGTCGCGCAGTGCGTGGCGCTCGATCAGCGAGAAATCCTTGACCAGGTCCCAGGCCGCGTCGAGCGCTGCATCGTCGTACAGCAGGCCCACCCAGAACGCGGGCAGGGCGCAGATGCGGTTCCAGGGGCCGCTGTCGGCGCCGCGCATTTCCAGGAACTTCTTCATCCGCACTTCGGGGAAGGCGGTGGTCATGTGGTCGGACCAGTCGCGCAGCGTGGGCAGCGCCCCCGGCAGCACGTCCAGCTCGCCACGCAGGAACTTGCGGAACGACTTGCCGCTGGCATCGTGGTAGATGCCGTCGCGATAGGAGAAGTACATCGGCACGTCGAGCAGATAGTCGACGTAGCGCTCGTAACCGAAGCCGTCCTCGAACACGAAGTCCAGCATGCCGGTACGGTCGCCGTCGGTATCGGTCCAGATGTGCGAGCGGTAGCTCTGGTAGCCGTTCGGCCTGCCCTCGGTGAACGGCGAGTCGGCGAACAGCGCCGTCGCCACCGGCTGCAGGGCCAGCGACACGCGGAACTTCTTCACCATGTCCGCTTCGCTGGCGTAGTCCAGGTTGACCTGCACGGTGCAGGTGCGCGTCATCATGTCCAGGCCCAGTTGGCCGACCTTGGGCATGTACGCCTTCATGATCTGGTAGCGGCCCTTGGGCATCCACGGCATCTCGTCGCGGCGCCACTTGGGCTGGAAGCCCATGCCGAGGAAGCCGAGCTGCAGCTCGTCGGCCACCTGCTTCACCTCGCGCAGGTGCGTGCCCACTTCCACGCAGGTTTCGTGCAGCGTCTCCAGCGCGGCGCCCGACAGTTCCAGCTGGCCGGCCGGCTCCAGGGTGACCGAGGCGCCGTCCTTGGACAGGGCGATCACGCGGCCCTTCTCTTCGATGGCGTCCCAGCCGAAGCGGGTCAAGCCCTTCAGCAGCGCCTCGATGCCGCGGTCGCCGTCGAAGGTCGGCGGGCGCAGATCGTCCAGGCGGAAACCGAACTTCTCGTGCTCGGTGCCGATGCGCCAGTCGGCGCGCGGCTTCTCACCGGCCGCGATGTAGTCCACCAGCTGGGCGCGGTCGGTGATGGGCGTGTCGGCGACGTGGCTGGGACTGGACAAGGGCAAGGCTCGCAAAGGCGGACGCGACACTGGGCGCGCGGGCCCCATCGCAAGGCCGGCACTATAACGTGACCGCCCGCACGCGATCATTGCCGCGGAAACGCCGCAGCATCCCATCCATGGAGAGGATGGCGCCCGGTCGACGCACGAGGGCGGACCGGCGTACGCTGTCGGCATGCCACGCCATCCACGTACTCCGGCCACGCGTCATCGCGAACTGCACCGCACCGACCGCGTCGGCTGGCTGCGCGCTTCCGTGCTGGGCGCCAACGACGGCATCGTCTCGGTGGCCGGCCTGGTGGTGGGCGTGGCCGCCAGCGGGGCGACGCCTTCCACCATCCTGCTGACCGGCGTCGCCGGCCTGGTCGCCGGCGCCATGTCGATGGCGGCCGGCGAATATGTCTCGGTGCAGTCGCAGGCCGACGCCGAAGCCGCCGCCCTCGCTCTGGAGAAGAGCGAGCTGCGCGACATGCCCGATGGCGAACTGGCCGAGCTCACCCAGATCTACGTCGGCCGTGGACTGGAGCCGGCGCTGGCGCGCCAGGTGGCCGAGCAACTCACCGCGCACGACGCCCTGACCGCGCACATGCGGGACGAGCTGGGCATCACCGAGGAACTGCGCGCGCGTCCGGTGCAGGCGGCGCTGGCGTCCGCCGCCGCCTTTACCGTCGGCGCGCTGCTGCCGATCGCCACCACCGTGCTGGCACCGGCGGGCAAGGTGGCCATGGTCACCACCGCCGCCACCCTCGTCGGCCTGCTGCTGTCCGGCGGCCTGGCGGCGCGCGTAGGCGGCGCGCCGGTGCTGCGCGGCGCGTGGCGGGTCGGGTTCTGGGGGGCGATGGCCATGGGCGCGGCCGCGCTGGTGGGCCGCCTGTTCCACGTCTCGATCTAGCGGCTACAGTCCCAGCCAGCCGGCCACCACGGCCCGGGCCTCTTCCACGCCCTGCTTGGACTCGGCCGAGAACGTCTGCACGCCGACGGTGTCGCCGAAAGAGGAGAACAGTTCCTTCTTCACCGCCTGCAATGCCTGCCCCTGCTGGCCGCGCCCCAGCTTGTCGGCCTTGGTCAGCAAGGCGTGCGCCGGCAGGCCGCGCTGCACGGCATAGCCCAGCATCTGGCGGTCGTAGTCCTTCAGCGGATGGCGGATGTCCATCACCACCACCAGGCCCCGGAGTGCCTCGCGGGTGCGGAAATACTGGTCGATGAAGGCCTGCCAGTGGGCCTGCAGCTCCTGCGGCACCTTGGCGTAGCCGTAGCCGGGCAGGTCCACCAGGTAGCGGTCGGGCTGCACCTGGAAGAACACCAGCTGCTGGGTGCGGCCGGGCGTCTTGGACACCCGGGCCAGGCCATTGCGGTGGGTCAGCGCATTGAGGGCGCTGGACTTGCCGGCATTGGACCGGCCGGCGAAAGCCACCTCCATGCCGCCATCGGCCGGCAACTGCCGGGTGGTGTGCGCCGAGAGCAGGTACTGGGCGGGATTGAGCGGGTTCGACATGCCGCTAGGATCGCACGGGCGGGCCGGATGCGCGGCTGAATTGACCGCAACGGCCGGCCGCGACGATAATTCGCGGGTTTCGCGGTGGCCTCGGGCGCCGCATCAGTCAAGGGTTTCGGAGCTTTAGCATGCGCCACGCTCGCGTTATGGGACTTGCCGGACTGGCCGTGTTGGCCGTGGGCGCAGTCGCTTTTGCACAGACCACCGTGGTCCCGGTGCCGGACAATGCGCCGGTCGAGACCGCGCCGCTCGACATCAACCTGGCCAAGACCACCTGGGGCGACGCCAAGGCCGGACAGACCAAAGCGGCCGCCTGCGCGGCCTGCCACGGCGCCGACGGCAACCCCAGCGACCCGCAGTACCCGCGCCTGGCCGGCCAGAGCGAGCGCTACATCGCCCAGCAGTTGGCGCTGTTCGCCTCCGGCGAGCGCAACACCGGCATGGCCGCGGTGATGGCGCCGTTCGCCCAGACCCTCAACGCGCAGGACATGCGCGACGTGGGCGCGTACTTCGCCACCCAGAAGTCCGGTGCCGGCCTGGCCGACGACAGCCTGGTGGCGGACGGTCCGTACCAGGGCATGAAGTTCTATGAAGTCGGCCAGCAGCTGTACCGCAACGGCGACGCCAAGCGCGGCGTGCCGGCCTGCATGGCCTGCCACGGCCCGACCGGTGCCGGCAACCCGGGCCCGGCCTACCCGCACATCGGCGGCCAGATGCAGGACTACACGGTCCGTCGCCTGACCGAATACAAGGCCGGCACCACCACGCTGAAGGACCCGGCCCACTTCAACATCATGGCCCAGGTGGCGGGTCCGCTGACCGAGCAGGAAATCCAGGCGCTCGCCAGCTACCTGCAGGGCCTGCACGCGCGCGCCGACGACCTGGCCGCGGCGAAGGCCGGCGGCAAGTAACCCCGCGAACTTCCGCCGCCCCGTGCGGTCGGAAGTGCAAGCTCCTGTTCATTGCGCCGGCCCCACCATGGCCGGCGTTTCTTTTTCCTGCGATGGAGAATGCCCATGGCGTCCCGCCTGCTGCCCGTGCTGATCACCCTGCTGGCCCTGCTGCCGGCCACTGCGCTGGCCGCGGCGCCGGCGCCCGCGCCGCTGGTCGAAGGGCAGGATTACCAGGTGATTCCGGAAGGCATGCCGTTCGCACCGGCCAAGGGGAAGATCGAAGTGGCCGAGGTGTTCGGCTACACCTGCATCCACTGCGCGCACTTCGAACCCACCCTGGCCGCGTGGAAGAAGACCCTGCCCCGCGACGTGCAGCTGACGCCGGTGCCCGCCGCCTTCGGTGGCTATTGGATTCCCTATGCCCGCGCCTTCTTCGCCGCGCAGCAGCTGGGCGTGCAGCCGCGCACCCACCAGGCCGTGTTCGACGCCCTGCACAAGACCGGCGCCCTGCCCATCCAGAACGCCTCCGCCGAGGAGATCGCCACGTTCTATGCCAGCCAGGGTGTCGACCGTGCCAGGTTCATGGCGGCCCTGCTCGGGCCGGACGTGGATGCACAGCTGGCCAAGGCCCGCGACTGGGTCGCCGCGGCGGGGGTCGAGGGCACGCCGACGATCATCGTCAACGGCAGGTACCGGGTCATCGGCGGCCGCACCTACGGCGACATGCTGAAGATCGCCGAGCGGCTGGTGGCCCGCGAGCGCGCCCGCAAGTGACGATCCCGTCATGGCGGCCCCTGCGGGCGCCATGCAGAATGTCCCATCCCCGGCCCGGCCGGCGCCCCTCTTCTTTCGACCCGTTGGAGCACGCGCGATGAAATTCCGCCACGCCTTGATGCTGTCCCTGCTGCTGCCGGTGCTGGCCGCCTGCGGACCCAAGCCATCCACCGACACCACGCCGACGGGCGATGCGCCGGCCGCCACGGCCCCGGCCGACACCGCCGCGCCGCCGCCGGCCGACACCTCCGCTGCGCCCGTCGATGCCGCCACGCCGGCCGCCGGCACCGCGCCGGATGCGGGCGCGGCAGCGGCCGCCAATACCAATCCCGTCGTTCCGCCGGAAGGTCCGGCGCCAGTCGCCGGGCGCGACTACGAGGAAATCGCTGGTGGCCAGCCCTATGCCCCGCTCAACGGCCAGGTGGAAGTGGTCGAAGTGTTCGGCTACGTCTGCCCGGCCTGCGGCGCGTTCGCCCCGCGCATGGCCGCATGGAAGGCCCGGCTGCCGGCCGACGTGCGCGTGAGCTACGTGCCGGTGGCCTTCGGCAAGGCCTGGGAACCCTACGCCAAGGCCTTCTATGCCGCCGAGGCCAAGGGCCTGGTCGACAAGACCCACGATGCCGTGTTCAGCGCCATCCACCTGCAGCGCACCCTGCCCGGCGAAGGCAAGCCGCCGGCGGATCCCGCGCAGCTGGCCAAGTTCTACGCCGGCTACGGCGCCAATCCGCAGGAATTCGTCGCCCTGATGAACAGCTTCGCGACCAACGCCAAGATGGGCCGCGGCATGCAGTTCGCGCAGCGCTCGGGCGTTTCCAGCACACCGACCCTTGTGGTGAACGGCAAGTACCGGGTGACCGGCGGCAGCAGCTGGGACGATGTGCTGCGCATCACCGACCACCTGATCGCGATGGAGCGCGCCAAGCGCTGAGGCGCGCGGAAGCCCCCACTTCCATGACCGAATCCGCTCCTGCCGCCGCGCGCCGCCTGCGCGTGCTCAGCGCCAACATCCAGGCCGGCTCCAGCACCCGCCGCTACAGCGACTACGTGACCCGCAGCTGGTCGCATGCGTTGCCGACGGGCAACAAGCGCGGCAGCCTGGACGCCATCGCGCAACTGGCCGGCCAGCACGACATCGTCGGCCTGCAGGAAGCGGACCCCGGCAGCCTGCGCTCGGGCTTCACCAACCAGACCCACTATCTGGCCGAGCGCGCCGGCTTCGACTACTGGACGCACCAGCCCAACCGCAATGTCGCGCGGGTGGCCGGCAGCGCCAACGGCCTGCTCAGCCGGCTGGAGCCGGTCGAGGTCACCGACCACAGCCTGCCCGGCCGCATCAGCGGCCGCGGCGTGCTGATGGCCCGCTTCGGCGAGGGCGCGGAAGGTCTGACGGTGGCCGTGGCGCATCTCTCGCTGGGCGCGAATTCGCGCCGTTCGCAGTTGGCCTTCATCGGCGAACTGCTGTCGGACCATCCCCACGCCGTGCTGATGGGCGACTTCAACTGCGTGCCCGACACGCCGGAGATGGACCTGCTGTACAAGCGCACCCGCCTGCGCCCGCCGGCGTTCTGCGTGCCCACGTTCCCCAGCTGGCGCCCGCAGCGCGCCATCGACCACATCCTGGTCAGCGAGGGCCTGGCCGCCGACAACGCGCGCGCCATGCCCGCGGCCAACTCCGACCACCTGGCACTGGCGATGGACATCGACGTCCCCGGCAGCGCGCTGCGCTGAGCCGGCGCTTCGTCACTGGCAGCCGGTTGGCTGCACCTTCGAATTCCGACTTCAGCCGCGCGCCGTGCGCCATCTCGCCCACGGCACCAGCACCCGCAACCAGCGCGGCCGCCAGGCCAGCGTCATCGCCACGCCGACGGCGGCGGCGGTCAGGCCCATCACCCAGACCAGGCTGGCCATGGTCGCGTGATCGACGGCCAGGCAGAAGGCCAGTGCGACCAGCAGGGCCACGGCGCCGGCAATCCTGAGCGCGCGCCGCGCCGCCGGGGAGAGCGGCGCCATCCCCGCCTGCTGTGCGTGCACGGGCATGGACAGGGCAAGCCAGCCCATGCCGGCGACGCTGGCCGACAGTGCCGCCAGCAGCAGGAGGGCGGCGGTGGCGGACTCAGGCATGCCCCGTCTCCGCACCCGCGATCGACGGGACGGGACCGGCGAGCGCACGACGTTTCAGCGCGCGCACCGTCAGCGCGGCCACGGCGCCGCTGACCAGCAGCGCAAGATCCACGCCGGCCACCGGCCAGTACCCTTCACCGACCGTGCGCAACAGATGGTCGCCGGTGGTGATCCAGTTCAGCACCGCTGCCATCGGCGCCAGCACGGCGATCGCCACGCACTGCTCGCGCCACGCCGGGTTGGCCAGGCCCCGCGCGACCGGCGCGCTGCGCCAGGCCGCATGCAGCAGGGCCAGCAGCCAGGTCACCCAGAACGCATACCGTTCCCAATCGCCACGTGCCGGCAGGTCTTCCGGCAGCAGCCGGTTGGCCACCAGGATGCCCAGCGCCGCCAGCACCATGCCGGTCACGGTGGTCACCGCCAGCGCATCGACCACGCGCGCACCCTGCTGCCCCTGGCGCGCATGCTGGCGCTTGCGCTTCTCCACGAAGAACAGGAAGCCGGTGGCGATGCACGCCGCGCCCAGCAACCCGCCCAGCACGTACATCCCGCGCAGCAGCCAGTGACGGAAGTGCTGCAGGTGCAGGCCGGTCAGGAACTCGGCCACGCGCCCGGTCGCCGTGGGCGCAGGGTCCTCGCGGATCAGTTGGCCGGTGGAGGCCTTGAAATGGATGCCGTCGCCGACCAGGGCGATGCGGTCGGTGCCGGCGCGATACACGCTGACATAGCCGTTGGCGTCGCCGACATGCTGCAGCACCAGGAAGCCGACCTCGCCGGCCTTGTCGTTCGCCCGCCAGCGGCGCTGGGCTTCGGCCACCATCGCGTCGACGTTGGCCAGGCCCGCCGGTATGCCGGCGCGCTGGTGCGGCAGGCCGGTTTCGCGCGCCTCCACTTCCGCATGCAGGTCGTGCAGGTCGTGCAGCTGGGTATGGCCCAGCGGGAAGTAGTACGTCGCCGCGAAGATCAGCAGCCCGGTGAAGGCGAAGAAGAAATGGAACGGCAGCGCCACCACCCCGGTCAGGTTGTGCAGGTCCAGCACGCTGCGCAGGCCGCCCTTACCGGGCCGGAAGGTGAAGAACTCGCGGAATATCCTGCGATGCATCACCACCCCGGTGACCAGGGCCACCAGCATCATCAGCGCCGAAAAGCCGACGATCCAGATGCCCAGGTTCTTCCAGTCCAGGGTCAGTCCGTAGTGCATCGGGTAGAAGAAGCCGCTGCCGACCTTCAGGCGATCGTTCGGCAAGGGCGTGCCGTCGCGCGGATCGATGGTGGCCTCGGCCCAGATGGCCTCTTCCGGATCCTTGGCATTGGGCACTTCGTAGCCGGCGAACAGCTGCAGCACCGGATCGCGGTGCGTGGTGTACGCGCTCCAGCTGACCACGGTGTCGAAACGCCCGGGCATGGGGCCGTTCACGCGTGGGCGCATCGCATCGACGGTGGCCGGCAGCGGCTGCATGCGCTCGAACGCCGGGCGCAGGATCTTTTCGTACGACGGCATGGGCTGCGGCTGGAAGCGCGTGGACGGGATCGCCCAGCGGTCGATCTCGCGGTCGAACACCGACAGCGCGCCGAAGAAGAACGCGGCCATCAGCACGAAGCCCAGGACCAGCCCGAACCAGGTATGCAGCCAGGCCATCGCCTGGCGGAAGCTCTGCATCACGGCGACGTCCTCCGCTTCATACCAGCAACGACTGCACGAACGAGCCCAGGGCCGACAGCACCGCGCCACCGCCCGCCAGCACGGCCCATACCACCCACAGCCGGCGCGCCGCGAACGCCCACAGGAACACCGCGACGAACGCCAGCACGCCCAGCAGGCTGGCGAGGAACTCGGCGTCATGGAAGCCCATGCCGGCGGCGAACATCAGGCTGGCGCCGGCGGCGATGACGCCCCAGGTGAACACGTAACCACCGAAGACGGCGGCCGCGATGCGGGCCGCCAGTTGCAGGCGCGGCGCGGGGAAATCGGGGATCGTGCGGGACATGGCGATGGCTCGTGTCTCGATGGGAAGACGACCTGCGGTTCAGAACCGCCAGTTCAGGCTCAGCGTGTAGTTGCGCGGCGCGCCGTAGTAGCCGCTGTAGCGCAGCGTGTTGATGTATTTCTCATCGCCGACGTTGTTGACGTTCAGGCGCAGCGTCGCGTTGGGCACGAAGTCCCACGCCACGAAGCCGTTGACCACGGCGTAGCTGTCCTGGCGCACGCTGAAGCCGCTGCTCTCGACGTTGGAGATCTCGCTCTGCCAGCGTCCGCCGATGCCGTACGACAGCGCCGTGTACGCGGGCAGGCGGCCGCTCACCATGAAGTTGGCGGTGCGGCGCGGCACCCAGCGGTAGGTGTCGTCGCCATCCTGTCCGGTCAGCTTCAGCGCGGTGTAGCCGAACACCACGTCCACGTGGTCGCTGACCTTGCCGGTGGCTTCGAACTCCACGCCCTTGGATTCGACATCCACGCCTTCGTAGTAGTACTGGCCCAGGTCGTTGTAGCCGGCGCCGGTGGCCAGGCCGTCCTGTTCGGCGCGGAACACCGCCAGCGTGGTCAGCAGACGCTTGTCCAGCCAGTCTGCCTTCACGCCCACTTCGTAGTTGGAGCCCTTGGTCGGATCGAGGTAGACGCCGTCGGCATCGGACTGGCTCTGCGGCTGGTAGATGTCCGAGTAGCTGACATAGCCCAGCAGGTTGGGGGTGAATTCGAACGTCAGACCGGCGTAGGGGCTGGTCTTGCGTTCGGTCTGGTCGAAGGCCACGCCGTAGTTCGCGCCATCGCGGTGGTACTCGGCCCAGTTGAAGCCGACGACCGCCTTCAGGCGATCGGTCAGCGCCAGACGGGTCGCCCCGTAGGCGCGCTTCAGGCGCTCGTTCAATGTGCTGTAGACGGACAGATCGCCCCAGACCGGCTCGGGGATGTAGTCGCCCGGCCAGGGAAACGCCGGCATGGGGATGTAGCCGCACGGCGCACCGTCGCACAGCGCACCGGCGTACTGGCTGCTGACGGTTTCACTCTTCGACCAGCTGATGCCGAACATGGCCTCGTGCTCACGACCCAGCATCTGGAAGCGGCCATTGAAGGTGGCCGACAGCAGATCGGCCGTGAACGTGTCGGCGCCGCCCCACGGATAGCCCTGCAGGCCCAGGCCGGTCGCGGGGTCCATGCCGGCGCCCGCGAGATCGGTGGCGTAGAACAGCTTTTCGTCGTTGCGGATGTCCCGGCGGTTGTAGGACAGCTTCAGCTGCCAGTCTTCGCCCAGCTGATGGGCGTACTCGACGAAGCCGGTCCTGGTGGTGGTGTCCCAGTACGTCCAGTCCTGGGTGGTCGACGCACCGCGGTCCCATTCGGCCTGGGTGCCGTCGCTGTACATGAAGCCCAGCGCGCCCCACATGTTGCCGTCGGTCTTGCCCTGCTGCCAGGAGTAGCCCAGCGTCAGCGTGCCGTTCTCGCCGATCTGGCCATCGATCACGCCGTAGAGGAAGTCGCGCGTATCGTCCTTGCCGCGCAGGTAGGAATCGCCTTCTTCGTGCGCGGCCACCACGCGGCCGGCCCAGGTTCCGTTCTCGGTGAACGGCGTGGAGTAGTCCACTTCCGCGCGCGCCGTGCCCCAGGAGCCGTAGCTGACGCCGAGCGAGCCCTGCGCGTCGTTGGTCGGGCGCTTGCGTACGTAATTGATGGTGCCGGCGGCATTGCCCACGCCGGTCAGCAGGCCGTTGGCGCCCCGGATCACTTCCAGCTTCTCGTAGCCGAAGGTGTCCTGCGTGCCGGTGACGATGCCCCAGCTGTTGGGCAGGCCCACGCCGTCGATCTGCGTGTTGGCGATATCGAAGCCACGCGCGGTGAAGTTGGTACGGTTGGTTTCCCATTCCTCCACCTGGATGCCGGTGGCCAGGCGCAGGGCTTCATTGAGGCTGTCGGTGCCGAACTGCCGCATCTGCTCGCTGCTGACCACGCTGATCGACTGCGGGGTTTCCTTGATGGCCAGGTCCAGGTTGGTGGCGCCGTTGCTGACCCGGTTGGCACGCTGGCCCACCACCAGCACCGTGTCCAGGTCGGTGGCGCTGGCCCCGCCCTCAGGGGCATCCGCCTGCTGCGGCGAGGCCTGCGCGGCGCCGGCCAGGCAGATGACGGCCAGACCGATCGCGGCCTGCAGTCGGCCCCGCGACAGCGCAGGCGGGGCACGATGGGGGAGGGAGGACGGGCAGAGGGAGGACGAACGCTGCATCGAGAGGACCTGGGGAGACGTGGGAGAGGGGGCCGGACGCTCCGCCGCATGGCGTGGATGAGCGGCATCGGGCCCGAGGCCTCACATTAGATGCGAATGAGTCTCATTTTTCAACCGGTCGGGCAGGCCCTGCCCCCGCGACCGATCGTCGCGCCTGCCTTCGCCCGAAAGCAGGAGAGCCGCCCATAGGCGGCTCTCCTGTGCAGCAACCCCGGGTGATCCTCAGAACCGGTAGTCCGCGCTCACGTACCAGAACGCGCCCGGCAGGTCGTACGTGCCGGCGTCGTAGCCGTTGAGCGAACAGGTCACGCACACCGGCGGCTCCTTGCCGAACACGTTGTTGGCGCCCAGCGACAGCTTCAGGCCGGTCAGTGCGAAGGCGTCCTTCCAGCCGAACTGCACATCGTTGTAGGTGGTGGAACCCAGCGTATTGATGCCTTCGTCGTTGAGGCAGCCGGGCACGGCGGAGATGACGGCGTTGCCGCAGTCTTCCTTCACCGCGCTGATGTAACGCACGTTCCAGGTGGCGTCGAAATTGCCGCGCTTCCAACCCAACTGCAGGTTGCCCTGCCAGCGCGGAATGGCGCTGTCGGACACTTCCCAGCCCACCTGCCGCTGCGAGCGGTTGCCGTCGATGTCCACCGCTTCGTAGTTGAACACCGTGGTGGCCTGCAGCGCCGCGGTCAGCACGCCCCAGCCCCAGTCCGGGCCGGCCCAGTTGACCTTCACGTCCAGGCCATCGGTCTCGATGGTGGCCAGGTTGTCCAGGAAGTTCTCCGGCGGGTTGAGATTGCCGCTGCTGCCGCGGGTGAACGGCGAGCACAGCGCCGGATCCTGGCCACCGGCCGCCAGGCAGGCATTGAGCAGGGCCTGGATGTCGCGCGGGGCGATCGCATCATCGATCTTGTGGTGGTAGTAGCTCAGTTCGAAGTCCAGCTTGTCGGACCAGGACAGCCCCTCCGCCCAGCCCGGGCTGTACACCACGCCCACCGTGTAGCTGTCGGACTTCTCGGGCGAGAGATCCGGGTTGCCGCCGGTGAAGGTGGTGATCTGCGTATTGGCCTGCTCGAAATTGTTCGGCACGCCCTGCGCCACGCACGCCGCCTCCAGGCCCGGCGAGATGCCGTCGGCGGTGTTCACCACCGGCGAGCCGGTCGGGCCGCACGGATCGACCAGCGTCGCGCCGAACTGGGTCAGGCCGTACAGCTCACCCAGGTTGGGCGCGCGAAAGCCCTGCGAGTAGGTGCCGCGGAACACCAGGTCCTCGATCGGCTGGAAGCGGAAGCCCAGCTTGCCCGTGGTCTCGTTGCCGAAGGTGGAGTAGTCGGAGAATCGCACCGCGGCACTCAGGTCCAGCGAAGCCAGCACCGGGAAGTTGAACTCGGTGTAGACCTCGCTGACGTCGTAATCGGCCGACACCGGCGCGGCGAAGGAATCCTGCGACTCGCCGGTCTGCCGCAGCGGATCCGGATTGAACTCGCCCTTGTAGCGGCGATGCTCCACGCCGGCCGCGAATTGCGCGGTGCGCTCGCCGATGCCGAACAGGTCGCCGGTCAGGTTGGCCGACGCGATGTCCAGCACCTGCTTGCTGCTGTCGATCTGGCGCGTGCGGATCCAGTCGATCATCTCCTGCGTCATCGGCCGGCCCTGCCCGCCGAACAGGTCCAGCGGCACGCAGCCGGGCACCGCGGCGCAGACGGCCGGATCGCCGAGCGCCAGCGCGATGTTGGCCATGTTGTAGCCATTGAGGAACACCTGCTCGGCCTT
Source organism: Pseudoxanthomonas sp. F37 (assembly GCF_022965755.1). NCBI lineage: Bacteria > Pseudomonadati > Pseudomonadota > Gammaproteobacteria > Lysobacterales > Lysobacteraceae > Pseudoxanthomonas > Pseudoxanthomonas sp. F37. The sequence goes on from NZ_CP095187.1 coordinate 3,844,452, forward strand.
GTTTTCGGCATGCACGTAGTTCGCATCCCAGCTGAAGCTGCGGTCCCCGACGTTGAACAGACCATCCAGGCCGATGTTGAAGTAGGTGGTGTCCACGTCCTGGTTGAAGATGCGCGGGCCGACTTCCACCGGGCGCTTGGTGATCCAGCCGAAGTTCTGCCCGGGAATCAGGTCGATCCCGAACGGGTTGTACGGATTGGCCGCCGAAATCATGATGGTGTCGGCGATGCCGCCGGTGCCGGCGTACGGACCCACGAAGATCGGCTCGGGCGCGGCCTGGTTGGCCGACTGGCGATTGTTGTAGAGCATCTTCGCGTGCAGGCGCACGTTGTCGGTCAGGTCGAAGTTGACCGAACCGAACATCGACTTGCGCTTGCTCGGTGTCAGCAGCAGGTTGTACGGCGCGAAGTTGAAGCGGTCGGCCCCGGTGAAGTCGTGGTACGTGCCGGACGAGGGATCGGCCGGATTCCAGACCGGCGTGGTGGTGCCGTCGTCCAGGGCCAGGTCGTAGAAGAACTCCTCGCTGGGCGTGCACGACCCATAGCTGCCCACCGGCCGCGCCGGGTCGCAGAACGTGAAGCGGCCCTGCGGGATGGCCGAGCTGCCTGCGGCCAGGCCCGCGCCGGGCTCCGGCCACGCGGACTGCTCCCAGTCGCCCGCACTGATGCGCTTCTGCTCGTAGTAGCTGGCCGAGAACACGCCGTTGAACCGCTCGCCGCCACCGCCCAGCGTCAGCGAGGCCTCGGTGGTCTCGCCGCCGCGGCTGTATTCGCCGTAGTAGGTGTGGACCTCGACGCCATCGAACTTCTTGCGGGTGATGATGTTCACCACACCGGCGATGGCGTCGGAACCGTAGATGGCCGAGGCGCCGTCCTCCAGCACTTCGATGCGGTCCACGATGGCCAGCGGGATGGTGTTGAGGTCGGCGCTGCCGCTGACGCCGGACGCGGACGATTCGTTGACCCAGCGGATGCCGTCCACCAGTACCAGCACGCGCTGCGAGCCGAGGTGGCGCAGGTCGACCTGCGCGGAGCCGGCGCCGATGCCGCCGCCATCGGAGGGATAACCGAAGTTGCCCGAGGAATTGAACTTCGCGTTCAGCGCCTTGCCGCCGGCGGTGAGCTGCTGGAGGATTTCACCGACGCTCTGCACGCCGGTCTGGGCGATCTTCTCGCGGTCCAGCACGAACACCGGCTGCGCGGTCACGGCGTTGGACTGCTTGATGCGGCTGCCGGTCACGGTGACCGTGTCGAGGGTGGTGGCTTCCTGGGCCACGGCGATCGCGGGAAAAGCACACAGCACTGCGAGCTGGATGGCCGAAGCCAGTTTTTGGCGACGCGCTTTCATGGATTCTCTCTCCGGAAAGGGGTTCAGCCGCACGGCCAACGCCTAAAGCGGCTTGCCTTCCCTTGTAAAGAATCGTTAAGAAGCTCACAACAGAAGAAAGTCACCTTTCTGAAGAAAGTAATCTCGATTTTGCTCGAATAAATGGATTTACCTGAAGTTTCTACACGCCTTTATCACGATGGTTAACAAGTAAATGGAAATACCTTCCGTGGCCCAGGCTCAACCGCTGGCGAGGATCGCGATGCCCATGACGACCATGAAGGCGGCGAATACCTGTTTCAGCGCCTTCCCGCCGATGCGATGGGCCAGCCGCGTGCCCCAGGGCGCCGCGATCACCGACGCGATCGCCACTCCGATGGCGGCGGGCAGGTAGATGTAGCCCACGGCGTGGGCCGGCAGTGCGCCCGGTGGCGCATGCAGTGCATAACCCGTCGCACTCGCGATGCCGATGGCCACGCCGCATGCGCTGGACGTGCCCACGGCGCGCACCGGCTGCACGCCCCGCCACACCAGCAGCGGCACGGTCATGCTGCCCCCGCCGATGCCGACCACCGCCGACACCGCGCCAATGACCGAGCCGGCCGCGCTGATGCCCACGCCGCGTGGTGCAGGCACGCCACGCCCTTCCGGATGCGCGCGTCCGCCCAACACCATCTGCGCCCCCGCGATGAAACAGTAGCCAGCGACGATCCAGCGCAGCACCCGGTCGTCCAGATGGACCGCCAGGCCACTCCCCAGCCAGCCACCCACCAGCAACCCCGGCACCATCCACGCCACGGTCGGCCACAGCACGCTGCCGCGGCGATGGTGCGCGTACGCCGACGACGATGCCGTCAGCACGATGCTGGCCAGCGAACTGGCCAGCGCCGCGTGCATCGCGGCCTCCTTCGGAATGCCATGCAGCGGCAATATCCACGCCAGTGCCGCCACCAGTACCAGGCCTCCCCCGATGCCGAGCAGGCCCGCCAGGATGCCGGCCACCACGCCGAGCAGGGGGAACATCCACACACCTTCCAAACTCCACCTCGATGCCGTGTCCATCTACAGGGACGTTCAGCCGGCATGGGTATAGTCCCGGCATGGTCCGTATCCCCCTCATCGTACTCGCTGCCACCACCGCTCTGTGCCTGTCCGTGCGCGCCCATGCGCAATCGCTCGAGGCGCAGCGCCCCACATTCCGCACCGCGCTTGCCGCTGCGGAAGCGGGCCGCCTCGAACCGGCCTCCTCGGCCGCGCTGGCGCGCCATCCCCTGTACGGCTGGCTGGAATTCGCCGCGCTGCGCCACGACCCGGACATCGTGTCGAACACGCAGGCGAGGGACTTCCTGCGCCGCCACGATGGTCAGGCGGTGGCCGGCCAGTTCCGCGCGCTGTGGCTGGCGGCCCTTGCGCGGCGCCAGGAATGGCCGACCTTCCTCTCCGCCTGGCAGCCCACCGAGAGCGTGGCCCTGCAGTGCGCGTACCTGCAGGCGCGCCAGGCCACCGGACGCACCGATGCCGCGTGGACGGAACAGGCGCAGGCGATCTGGCGCAAGGGTGCCAAGTCGCTGCCCGACGGCTGCGACCCGGTGTTCAACCTGCTCGCCAGCCAGGGCGGGCTGCCGCCGGCACTGCGCTGGGAACGCATCGAAGCCGCGGCCGGCGAGCGCCAGACCGGCGTCATGCGCGCGGCGGCACGCGGCCTGCCCGCCGATGAAGCGGCGCTGGCCGACGATTACGCAGCCTTCATCGATGCCGTCCATCCGCGCGCGTTGAACTGGCCCAGGACCGAGCGCAGCCGCCGCATGGCCGCCCATGGACTGGCGAAGCTGGCGCAGTCCGATCCGGACGCCGCCGAACGCCTGTTGCCGCAGTACGCGAACGCACTGGGCATGGGCGAGGCCGAGCGCGGCCAGGTGCTGTACCAGATCGCCCTGTGGACCGTCGCCTCGTACGGACCGGATTCCGCACGCCGGCTCGGCAACGTACCGGAAGCGGCATACGACGAACGCCTGCACGAATGGCGCGTGCGCGAAGCGATGGCGCGCGGCGACTGGCCGGCCGCGCTCGCGGCGCTGCGGAAGATGCCGCCTTCGCAACGCACGGATTCGCGCTGGCGCTACTTCGAGGCGCGCATGAGCGAGAAGACCGGCGATCGCGCCGGTGCGCAGCGCCTGTTCCGCGAGGCCGCCACCAGCCCCACCTTCCACGGCTTCCTCGCCGCCGACCGGCTTGGGCAGGATTACGCGCTGTGCGCCTGGATCCCCCGCGATCCGCCCGAAGCCCGGCAGGCCGTGGCGCGCGACCCGGCCATCGTGCGTGCGATGGAACTGTGGCAGCTGGAACGCCCGGGCTGGGCCACGGCGGAATGGAACGAAGCCCTGTCGCGTTTCGACGACACCCAGCGGCGGATCGCCGTGGAGGTGGCACGCGACAACGGCTGGTTCGACCGCGCCGTGTTCTCGCTGGGCAGGCAACCCGACGAGCAGCGGCTGTACGAACTGCGCTTTCCGCTGCATCACGGCGACACGATCCGGCGTGAAGCCCAACGGCATGGGATCGACCCGGCCTGGGTCGCCGCCGAGATCCGCGCCGAGAGCATCTTCAACCCGAAGGCGCGTTCGGGCGCCAACGCGATGGGGCTGATGCAGGTGCTGCCCGGCACAGGCGCGGGCGTGGCCAAGCGGCTGGGCATTCCCTATGCCGGTGCGTCCAGCCTGTACGACGCCGACACCAACATCGCCATCGGCACGGCGTACCTGCGCGAGATGGAGGACAAGTACGGCGTGCCCTATGTCGCCATCACCGCCTACAACGCCGGGCCCGCACCGACGGCGCGCTGGCAGTCGCAGCGGCCGGGCTTCGACCCCGACCTCTGGATCGAGACCATCAGCTACAAGGAAACGCGCGAGTACGTGGCGCGCGTGCTGGCCTTCAGCGTGATCTACGACTGGCGCCTCAACGGCACCGCCCTGCCGGTCGCCGACCGCATGATGGGGCGCGTGCAGGGCAAGCGGAAGGCCTTCACCTGCCCCACCGCGCAGATGCCGAAGAGCTGAGAGCCGATGGCGCTTTCTGTGGGAGCGAGGTGAGTCGCGAATCGGGTTTGCGCGGCGCTTCGCGACCGACGTCGCTCCCACGACGGCGCCGCAGACAGTGGCGTTGCCGTTCCGGCATCATGGCGGCATGAAGACCTATCTCGTCGGCGGCGCGGTACGCGACCGGTTGCTGGGCCTGCCGCCCGGCGACCGCGACTGGGTGGTGGTCGGCGCCACGCAGGCCGGGATGGAAGCGCAGGGCTTCAAGGCCGTGGGCCGCGACTTCCCGGTGTTCCTGCATCCGGATACCGGCGAGGAGCACGCGCTGGCGCGGACCGAGCGCAAGAGCGGGCGTGGTTACCGGGGCTTCGTGGTCGATGCCGATCCGTCGGTGACGCTGGAGGAGGACCTGCAGCGGCGCGACTTCACCGTCAACGCGATCGCGCAGGCGGAAGACGGCGCACTCGTCGATCCGTACGGCGGCGCGCGCGACATCCAGGCCCGCGTGCTGCGGCATGTGGGCCCGGCCTTCGTCGAAGACCCGTTGCGCGTGCTGCGTGCGGCACGCTTCATGGCGCGTTTCGCGCCGCTGGGCTTCACCGTCGCACCGGAAACGATGGCGCTGATGCGCACCATGGTGGACAGCGGCGAACTGGATGCGCTGGTGCCCGAGCGCGTCTGGCAGGAACTGCGGCGCGCACTGGCCTCCGCACGGCCATCGGCCTTCCTCTCCACGCTGCGCGGCTGCGGCGCGCTGGCCGTGGTGCTGCCCGAAGTGGATGCCCTGTACGGCGTACCCCAGCGCGCGGAATACCACCCGGAGATCGACACGGGCCTCCATCAGGAAATGGTCAGCGACATGGCGGCGCGGCTGGCGCCGGGCGATGCCCGGATCGGTTTCGCCGCACTGGTGCATGACCTGGGCAAGGCCTTGACGCCGGGCGATGTGCTGCCCAGGCACATCGGCCACGAGCATGCGGGCGTCAAACCGGTGATCGCCCTGTGCGAGCGGCTGAAGGTGCCGGTGGACCATCGCGAACTGGCGGTGATGGCCTGCCGCGAGCACCTCAACGTGCACCGCCTGTTCGAGCTGCGCGATGCCACCGTGGTCGAACTGCTCGCGCGCTGCGATGCCTTCCGGCGGCCGGAACGCATTCCTTGGCTGGCGACGGTCTGCGAGGCCGACAAGCGCGGTCGCGGTGGCCAGCAGGATGCCGACTATCCACAGGCTCGCGCCCTGGTCGACCTGCACCGTGCCGCGCTGCAGGTCAGCGCGCGCGATGTGGTGCGGGAAGGCATGACGGGGGTGCAGATCGGTGAGGCGTTGCAGGCGGCACGGGTCCGGGCCGTCATGCGACAGCGGCAGTCGGTCGGCTGACGGTCCGGCCTGCCCTCGGGCCGCGGGACGGCATCGCGCGCGGGGCGTGGGCCCCGGCCCGCGTCAACGCGACAGGCGCAACCGGCTGATCGTGCCGCGCCCCGGCGCGGACTGGATCGAGAGCGTCCAGCCGAGGTGTTCGCACAGGCGCGCCAGCAGGTCCAGGCCGATGCCGCCGCCCTCGCGCCCGCCGCCGCGGGCCATCTGCGCGTACAGGCGGCTGATGTCCTCCGGCGTCATGCCGTGGCCGGGGTCCTGCAGGGTGACGGTGGCGTCGGCATCCAGCCGCACGTGGATCTGGCCGCGATCGCTGTTCTCGATCGCATTGCGCAGCAGGTTGCCGACCGCGGCCTGGACGATGTGGAGCGGGGCGGAAACGGTGCACGGCTGCAGGTCGTCGACGATCACCTGCAGGTCCTTGCCCGCCAACAGGTGGCGGTGGTCGTCGATGATGTCGGGAAGCAGTTCGTGCAGCATCACCACGTCGCTGCTGCGCGACAGGCGCGCGGGATCCTTCGCCAGCGTCAGCAGCAGCGCGATCAGGCGCTCGACATCGCGCGCGGTGCGATGGATGCGCTGCACCTGCTGCCGCGCGGGCGCCGGCAGGTCCGGTTGCTCCAGCGCCAGTTCGCTGGCGCCGGCGATGATGGCCACCGGCGTGCGCAGCTCATGGCTGGTGGTGTCGATGAAGATGCGTTCGCGCTCGACGAAGGTTTCGTGCCGGCGCAGGTAGTCGTTCAGTGCGCTGGCGATCACCACCAGTTCGGTGGTCGCCTTTTCGGGCACGGTGATGCGCTGGCCGGCCCTGTCCGGCGACAGGGCGCCGATGTCCGTCGCCAGCCCGGTCAACGGGCGCAGCGAACGGCGCAGGCCCCAGGCCACCAACGCGCCCATCACCACCACCAGCGTCACCGCCAGGCCGAGCACGATCAGCGTCAGCGTGTCCTCCCGGGACTCCAGTTCGGTGATGTCGAGCACCAGCGCGTACCTCACGCCCTGCACGGTACGCACCAGCACCAGCACCTCGCGGTCGCCGAGCATCAGCTCGTCATGGATGCCTTCCGCCAGGCCGGCGACTTCGGCCGGCGGCTGGCGTGCATCGGTGGAGGCGTACAGCTGCAGGTCGTCGGTGTCGCTCCAGCGGTAGCGCGGATCGTCGGCGCGGCGCTGCAGATGGTGTTCCAGCTCGGTCTTCAGCAGCGAATCCCAGACCAGCCGCTCGGCGATCTCGTTGACCAGGAAGCCATGCAGCATCACCGCGGCCGTCAGCAGCAGGGCATAACCGCCCAGCCACATCAGGATGTGCGCGCGCAGACTGCGCCGGGCCCTCACCTGTCCTCCGCCGCGTGCGGCACGGCCAGCCGGTAACCGGTCCGCGGCAGCGTCTGGATCAGCTTCACCGGGAACGGTCCGTCCACGCTGCGGCGCAGTTCGTAGATATGCGAGCGCAGCATGTCGCCGTCGGGCGGATGGTCGCCCCACAGCGCGTGTTCGAGCTGCTGCCGGGTGACGGCGGCCGGGCTGGCCTGCATCAGCGTTTCCAGCAGTTTGCGGCACGCCGGATACAGGTGCAGGGGCTGGCCGGCGCGGGTGGCTTCCAGCGTGGCGAGGTCGAGCTTCAGGTCGTGCACCTCCAGCACCTTGCGCCGCTGGCGTCCGTGCACGCGCGCCATCAGCGCTTCCAGTCGCACTTCCAGTTCCGGCAAGGCGAAGGGCTTGGTGAGGTAGTCGTCGGCGCCGGCGCGGAAGCCGGCGATCTTGTCGGGCAGCTCGTCGCGCGCGGTCAGCATGATCACCGGCACGTCCGAGCCGTGGTCATCGCGCAGGCGACGCAACACCTCCGGGCCTTCCAGCCGCGGCAGCATCCAGTCCAGCACGATGGCGTCGTAGGCCTGGGTGCTGGCCAGGTGCAGGCCGGTAAGGCCGTCCGGGGCCGCATCCAGCGTGTGCCCGCGCGCCTCGAAATAGTCGAACAGGTTCGCCACCAGGCTCCGGTTGTCTTCGATGACCAGCAACCGCATCGGCGGATACCCAGCTGCGCAAGGGGGGCCCGCAGTCTCGCAGGCCGGATGTCGAAGCGCCGTCGGAGTTCCGACGGTTCTCCTACGCGCCATGATCCACCATCATGCCCTCCGCTGCAGGCCACCGCGACCACCGATGACCCCGACGCCCGTCCGCAACGCCCCCTCCTGGCAGACGCCGCTGCTGCTCCTGCTGATGGTCTGGGCGCTGCTGGCCGGCCTGGGCCTGCGCGAACCGATGCCGGCCGACGAGCCGCGCTTCGTGCTGGCGGCGCGCACCATGGTGGAGACCGGGCAGTGGCTGTTCCCGCACCGGGGCATCGAGCTGTACGCCGAGAAGCCGCCCGTCTTCATGTGGCTGCAGGCGGCCAGCTACCTGCTGGTCCGCGACTGGCAGGTCGCCTTCCTGCTGCCGTCGCTGCTGGCGGCCCTGCTGACCCTGTGGCTGAGCGGCGACCTGGCGCGCCGGCTGTGGGGACGCCATGCCGTGCCGTACGCGGTGTTCGGCCTGTTCGTCTGCCTGCAGTTCGTGCTGCAGGCCAAGCGCGCCCAGATCGACATGGTGCTGGTGGGCATGACCACGCTGTCGCTGTGGGCGTTGCTGCGCTACCTGCTGGAGAAGCCCAGCCCCTGGCTGCTCGCCCTGGGCACCTTCGCCGCGGGCCTGGGCACGGTGACCAAGGGCGTGGGTTTCCTGCCGCTGCTGGTCTTCCTGCCCTGGCTGTGGGTGCGGGTGAAGTCGCGGCAGGCGCTGCCGGCGCATCGCGGCCTGCACGCGTGGGCCGGCGTGGCCGGCTTCGTGGCGGGGGCGGGCGTGTGGCTGGTCCCGATGCTGGCGACTGCGCTCACCTCGGCCGATCCCGCCCTGCACGCCTACGCCCGCGAGATGCTGTTCAAACAGACCGGCACCCGCTACGCCAACGCCTGGCACCACGTGAAGCCGGCTTGGTACTACCTGCAGACGATACTGACGCTCTGGCTGCCGGGTGTGCTGCTTGCACCGTGGCTGCTGCCGGCGTGGCGGCGGCGGCTCAAGCGCGTGGACGCCCGCCATGCGCTGCTGCTGGGCTGGGCGCTGCTGGTGCTGGTGTTCTTCAGCGCCAGCCCGGGCAAGCGCGAGGTCTACATCTTCCCGATGCTGCCGGCGCTGGCGGTGGCGGCCGCGCCGCTGTTGCCGGCGCTGCTGCGCCGACGCGCGGTGCGCGCGACGCTGTGGGCGTACATGGCCGTGCTGGCGGTGGCGGCGGGCGCTTTGGGCACGTGGCTGCTGACGGCCGCGCCGACGCGCCTGCAGCCGCTGATGGAAGGACGCGGCATGGACATGGCCACCGTCGCCCAGCTCGGCCGTTGGCTGCTGGGCTTTGCGCTGGTCGCGGGCGTGGCGATCGCCGCCGTGGCCCGCTCCTCGCGGCAGCGCGTGGGCGTGGCGTTGGTGACCGTCACCGCCGCCCTGTGGACGGCGTACGGCATGGGCTTCATGCCGGCATTGAGTCCGGACAGCTCCGCGCAGGCGCTGATGCAGCGCGTGGCGCAGCGGATCGGCCCCGAGGCCGAGCTGGCGATGCTGGGCTGGCGCGAACAGCACCTGCTGCAGGCGGATCGGCCGGTGACCGACTTCGGCTTCAAGCGGCCATGGGCGGAACAGTGGCAGCACGCGCACGCGTGGTTGCTGGAAGCGCCGGCGCGTCGCTGGCTGTTCCTGCGCAAGGAAGCCATCGGCCCCTGCCTCGATCCGTCGAAGGTGGTGGACATCGGCGCATCCAACCGCCGCGCATGGATCCTCGCGCCCGGCGATGCATGGATCGAGGGCTGCGACGTGCCGGCGGACTGGTCGGCCGACATCGGCGAAGACTGAATCCGGAACAACGGCACACGCGCGCGAGAATCATTCGCGCGCGCTTTAACGGGGTTCCGACGGCAGTCCGACCGCGTTACGACATCCCGGCCACCAGCATGCGCGGACCTCCTTTCCGCGCCTGTACTGCATGTCGGTTTCCCCCTCGTATGCCCTGCCGCTTCCGCGCCGCGGAAGCTCGCGCCTGCTGCTCGCCTCACTGCCGTTGTTGCTGCTCGCCTGGTGGGGCGCGCGGCAGATCGACCTGCACTGGGCGGGTTGGCTGTTCCAATGGGAAGGCGGAGCGTGGGCGCTGAAGCGGAGCGTGCTGCTGGAAGGCGTGCTGCATCGGGGTGGTCGCCTGCTGAGCCAGGTCGCCTGGACCGGCGTGCTGGTGGCCACCCTGTGGCGCTGGCGCTCGCCCTCCGCCCCGTGGACGCGGCCCGCGGCGCGCCTGCTGCTGGCCGTCTTCGCGTCCATCGCCTGCGTGGCCGTGCTGAAGTCGCTGACCCACATGGACTGCCCCTGGGATCTGGCCGGACTGGGCGGGCAGCGGCCCTTCATCGACCTGTTCGAAGCGCGTCCCGCCACCCTGGGACCGGCCGCATGCTTCCCCGCGGCGCATGCCGCGGGCGGCTTCGCGTGGGTGGCGCTGTACTTCTTCTTCCGGCAGGTGGCGCCCCGCTGGCGCCATGCGGGCCTGGGCATCGGCCTGCTTGCCGGCCTGGTGTTCGGGCTGGCGCAGCAGCTTCGCGGCGCGCACTTCCTCTCGCACGACATCGCCAGCCTGGCGGTCTGCTGGGGCGTGGCGTGCGCGGTCGAGGCCTGTTTCGGTCACGCGGCCCCGATGCCGACGGAGCCGCGCGCATGAGCACCACCGCCCTGCACGATTCGCCGTTCGTCCGTACCTGGCAGCGCGTGCGCGGCCTGCTCCTGGCGCGCCCGCGGATGGGCACCGAGACGCTGATCGTCGGCGCATGCCTGTACTTCAGCCTGTTCGCCAATGGCGTGTTCTGGCGGGCGGCCGCACCACAACCGCTGGCGCAATGGCAATGGACGCTGTCGCTGTTCCTGCTGGTCACCGCGGCCAACGGCGTGTGGCTGACGCTGCTGGTGTGGCGCCGCACCGCCCGCGTGGCGCTGTCGCTGCTGGTGGTGACGTCCGCGCTGGCCGGCCACTACATGGCGGCCTACGGGATCTACATCGATGCCGACATGGTGCGCAACGTGCTGCACACCGACTGGCGCGAGGCCAGCGAGCTGGCCGGCGTCGACGCGCTGTTGCCGCTGCTGGCCACGCTGCCCGCACTGGTGGTGATCTGGCGCGTCCGGCTTCGGCAACGCACATGGAAGCGCACGCTGTCCCTGCGCCTCGCCCTGCTGGCCGGCATGGTCGGCACCGCCGTGCTGGGCGTACTGCCGGTGACCCAGCCGCTGACCGCCTTCCTGCGCAACCAGCGCGAAGTGCGCTACCTGGTTACGCCGGCCAATGTGCTGGTCTCGCTGGCGAAGGTGGTCAGCGAAGAACCGCCTGGACGGGCGCGGGCGCAACGGCCGATCGGCGAGGATGCCGTGCAGTCGCCGGCGGCCACCATGCGCCGGCCGCGCCTGCTGGTGCTGGTGGTGGGCGAAACGGCCCGCGCCGCGAACTGGGGCCTCAACGGCTATGCGAGGCAGACCACCCCCGAGCTCGCGCGGCGCGGGGTGCTGAACTTTCCCCACGTCACCGCCTGCGGCAGCAGCACGGAGGTCTCGCTGCCGTGCATGTTCTCGCCGTACGGGCGCGCGCACTACGACGAGCAGGCCATCCGCGGACACCAGTCGGTGCTGCACGTCCTGCAGCGCGCGGGCGTGGCCACGCTGTGGCGCGACAACCAGTCCGGCTGCAAGGGCGTGTGCTCGGGGCTGCCGGTGGAGGACATGCGCGCGCGCCAGGACGCGGCCCTGTGCGATGGCGTGCGCTGCCATGACGGAATCCTGCTGGACGGATTGGCCGATGCCGCCCGCCGCCACGCGGGCGACCAGGTGATCGTCCTGCACATGCTGGGCAACCATGGCCCGACCTACTTCGAACGCTATCCGCCCGCATTCCGCCGGTTCGCCCCGGTCTGCGAATCCTCGGACCTGGGGCGCTGCAGCCGGGAACAGATCGTCAACGCCTACGACAACGCCCTGGGCTACACGGACCACGTCCTGGCCACGGCCATCGACACGCTGGCCACCCTGCCCGGCTACGACACGGCCCTGTTGTACGTCTCGGACCACGGGGAATCGCTGGGCGAGAAGGGCCTGTACCTGCACGGCATGCCGTATTCGATCGCGCCCCGTGAACAGCTGGAGGTGCCGATGGTGGCCTGGTTCTCGGACGGCTGGCGCGCGTCCACCCGGCTGGACGCGCGCTGCCTGCGACGGGTGGCCGCCGCCCCCCACAGCCACGACGACCTGTTCCATACGCTGCTGGGACTGGCCGACGTGCGGACCTCGCTGTACCAGCCGGACCACGACATTTTCCTGACCTGCCGGGCGGGACAATAATCGGCTGTCCCCGCGAGGTCTGCCATGACGGCCCTTTCCATCGTGATCCCGGTGTTCAACGAGCGCGGCAACATCGGCCCGCTGGTGCATGAGGTGGTGCAGCACCTGCGGGGGCGCATTCCGTTCGACATCGTCTGCGTCGACGACCAGTCCCAGGACGACACCCGCGACGTGCTGACCGCGCTGAAGGCGGAAGTGCCGGAGCTGCGCGTGCTGGTGCACCAGCGCCGCAGCGGGCAGAGCACCGCCATCCGCACCGGCGTGAAGCATGCCCTGTCGCCCTGGATCGCCACGCTGGACGGCGACGGCCAGAACGATCCCGCCGACATTCCCAAGCTGCTGGCCGCGCGCGAGCAGGCCGATGCGCAGACCAAGCTGTTCGCCGGCTGGCGCGTGGACCGCAAGGACACCGCCAGCAAGCGCTGGGCCTCGCGCTGGGCCAACCGCATCCGCCAGCGCCTGCTGCGCGACGACACGCCGGACACCGGCTGCGGCATCAAGCTGTTCGAGCGTGCGGCCTTCCTGGACCTGCCCTACTTCGACCACATGCACCGCTACCTGCCGGCACTGATGCAGCGCGCGGGCTGGAAGACGGTCAGCGTGCCGGTCTCGCACCGGCCACGCGGTTCGGGCCAGTCCAAATACACCAACCTGGGACGCGCGCTGGTGGGCATCCGGGACCTGATGGGCGTGTCCTGGCTGATCCAGCGCAGCCACGTCACCCCCGTCAGCGAGATCGGCACGGGGCGCAAGCCATGAGCGTGATGAACCAGGAAATCGTCTGGCTGGGCTGGACCGGCCTGCACATGACGCCATGGAAACTGATCGGCCTGACCGGCGCGGCGATGTTCGGCGGCCGCTGGCTGGTGCAGTTCGTCGCCTCGCGGCGCGCGCGCCGTCCGGTGATCCCGCGCGTGTTCTGGTACATGAGCCTGGCGGGCAGCCTGATGGCGCTGAGCTACTTCCTGTTCTCGTCCAAGCAGGACGCGGTGGGCGTGCTGCAGAACCTGCTGCCGGCGTTCACCGCCGCCTACAGCCTGTACCTGGACATCCGCCATTCGCGCCGGCAGCGCGAAGCGGGAACCGGGCGCTGATCAACTGCGATTGGGCGTCAGCTTCAGAAGACGCCCGCCGCCACCGTCCTCGAGCAGCCACAGTGCGCCGTCGGGTCCCTGCTCGACCTCGCGGATGCGCCGCCCCATCGGATAGCGCCGCGCCTCGCGCGCCTGCGTGCCGTCGAATTCGATCTCGATCAGCGCCTGCGATGCCAGGCCGCCGATGAAGCCCCGGCCGCGATACCACGGGAACAGGTGGCCCGAGTAGATGACCAAACCCGCCGGTGCGATCACCGGCGTCCACCAGGCTTCCGGCGCATTGAATTCCGGGCGCGTGGCATGGTCGGGAATCGGCGTGCCGTCGTAATGGTCGCCGTTGGAGACGACCGGCCAGCCGTAGTTGCTGCCGCGCTCGATCAGGTTCAGTTCGTCGCCGCCGGCGGGGCCCATCTCGTGCGTCCACAGCCGTCCGGCATTGTCGAACGCGATGCCCAGCAGGTTGCGGTGGCCCAGCGTCCACACCTGCGCCGCGATACCGCCCTGTGCGGCGAACGGATTGTCGGGCGGCACGCTGCCGTCGTCGTTCAGGCGGATAAGCTTGCCGAGTGCGGACTGCAGGTCCTGCGCCGGCGTCATCGCCTGGCGGTCGCTGGAGGTGATCCACAGCTTGCCGTCCGCACCGAAGGCGAGGCGGTGGCCGTAATGGCCTTCGCCATTGACCTTGGGCAGCTGCCGCCAGATGACCTGCAGGTCGGACAGGCTGCCGCCGTTTCCGCTGGCGTCCAGCGTCAGCACGGCGCGCGCCACCGCCGCGCCGCGCGTGCTGCCGCTGCCGGCTTCGGCATAGCTCAGGTAGACCCGCCGGTTGTCGGCAAAGCGCGGATGCAGCAGCACGTCGCCGAGCCCACCCTGGCCACCATAGGCCACGGCCGGCACGCCGGTGACCTGGCCCACCTGGCCGGTGGCCACGTTCGCCAGCCGCAGGGTGCCGCCCTTCTCGGTCACCAGCAGACGGCCATCGGGCAGGAAGGTCATCGCCCACGGCTCATCGAACGCGGCGACGGGCGTGCTGGTGAACGGCGGGTCCGGCACGACGCGGGGTGGCGACATGCCGCCTGCGATGCGCGGCGCGCCCGCTGCCGGCGAGAGCGGAGCGGGCGCCGTCGGCGCGTCGTTGCGCACTGCCGGCATCGCATCCGCATGCGCGGCGCGCCCGGCGCCGGACGCCAGTACCACCCGCGCCCCCTTCTCATCGACGGTCGCGCGCTGGCATGCCGCCACGCAGACAACACAGACAAGCAGCAGCGCCATCTTCATGCGGGCAGCTCCGACGGGGGTGCCGTCGTTGTACGCCGGGCCGGCGAAGAAAAGCGTGACGGCCACCGGACCTTCAAACCTTCAGATGCCAGCCCCGCCGGTCCATCGCCCACACGACCAGCCACCACGCGCCGACGAACGACAGCGCGAACGCCAGGGACGACACGTGGGGGCCGAAGCGCGGCGTGATCCAGCCGGCGAATGCATGCCGGTACAGCGGCTGCATCCAGCCGAGCCCGAGCAACAGGTAGGTCGTGGCCGCCGCGCCCACGTAGGCGGCAATGGCGTTCGTGCCGAAACGTCGGCCCAGGGCAGGCCATCCGAGCCGGTCGACCAGCACATGCGCCAGTGCGAGCGCCAGCGACGCGCAGCCGGCGGCGAACACCGCATAGGACGACGTCCACAGCGCCTTGTTCAACGGAAACACCGCGCTCCATGCCAGGCCGGCGGCCACGGCCGCGGCGCCGGACAGCACCATGGCCCTGAGCGCGCCTGCGCGCAACCACGCGCCCACGCGCGCGCCGAGCAGCGTGGTGGCGATGGCGGGCCATGTGCTCAGCAGGCCCTCGGGATCCTGGCCGCGCGCGAGCGTGGCATCCCACTGGTAAAGCCACGGCGCGAACAGGGCCGTATCCACCCGCGCGGGCAGGTTCGTGTAGGGGGCGTAGCCGAACGGCGCCAGCAGCGCCCAGTAGCCCAGCAGGATCGCGCCGATCAGCGCCCACTGCATGCGCGGCTTCGCGTACAGCGCCAGCAGCCCCGCGACGGCGAAGCACACACCGATCCGCTGCAGCACGCCCCAGGGCCGGACATGCGGCCGGTCCAGCAGCAGGTAGGCCAGCAGGTGCAGTGCCAGGCCCAGCGCGACGATCTTCACCGCGCGCCACAGCAGCGCCCGCACCAGCGCCGCGCGCGGCCCGCCCGCCTCCGCGCGGGGGACGACCCCCAGCGAGATCGAGACGCCGACGATGAAGAGGAAGAACGGGAACACCAGGTCGGTCGGCGTGACGCCGTGCCACTCCGCATGCAGCAGGGGCGCGTACACGTGCGACCAGTCGCCGGGCGTGTTGACCAGCAGCATCGCCGCCACCGTCAGGCCGCGCAGCGCGTCGACGGAGGCGAACCGGACCGGCGCGGCGCTCATGCGCGCGCGCTCAGGCGCCGCCGATCCAGGTGCCGACCACCTGCAGGTCCTCGTCCAGCGCCACCAGGTCGGCCTGGTAGCCGGGCGCGATGCCACCGTGCGTGGCCCCCAGGCCGAGCAGATCGGCGGGATAGGTGGACGCCATGCGTGCCGCTTCCTCCAGCGGCACGTCCAGCAGCGTTACGCAGTTGCGCACGGCGGTGGCCATGTCCAGCGCGGAGCCGGCCAGCGATCCGGCCGCGTTGCGCACCACGCCATCGACGGCCGTGATGGTCTGGCCATAGAGATCGAACGACGGATCGTCCGAGCCGACCATCGGCATCGCATCGGTCACCAGGAACACCTTGCCACGCGGCTTGGCCGACAGCGCCACCCGCAGGCTGGCCGGGTGCACGTGCACGCCATCGACGATCACCCCGCACCAGCACCCGTCGTCTTCCAGCGCCGCGCCCACCGCGCCGGGCTGGCGGCCCTGCAACGGCGACATCGCGTTGTAGAGATGGGTGAAACCCGACACGCCCGCCTCGATGCCGGCGCGGATCTGCTCGTAACTGCCCGCGGTATGTCCCGCGAACACGATGGCGCCGCGCGCGGCCATCGCGCGGATGGTGTCGCCCGGCACCTGCTCCGGCGCCAGCGTCAGCAGAGTCACCCCGTTGTCCAGCGAGGTCGCCATCGCGATTTCGTCCGCCCCCGGCACGCGGAACTTGGACGCATCATGCGTGCCCTTGCGCGCGGGCGCGATGTACGGGCCTTCCAGATGGATGCCCAGCACGCCCGGCACGCCCTGCGCGATGGCCTCGCGCGTGGCCGCGATCGCACGCGCCATCACCTCGGCATCGTCGCTGATCAGCGTGGGCAGCAGGCCGGTGGTGCCGTAGCGCCGGTGCGCCCGGGCGATGGTACGGATGGCGTCCACGCTGGTGTCGTTGTTGAACAGCGCACCGCCGCCCCCGTTGACCTGCACGTCGATGAAGCCGGGCAGCAACGTCGCGCCGCGAAGGTCGTGGCGGACCGCATCCGCGGGAATGGCATCGTCCGCGACCAGGTCGGCGATGCGGCCATCCTGCATCAACACCGCCAGGCCTTCGACGAACCCGTCCGGCGTCAGTACACGGGCATTGCACAGGGCGGTGGCGGTGCGCATCGCGTTCATACCGTTTCGGTGACCTTGTTGAGATGCGGCGGCACGTCGGGATTGTGGCCGCGCCGCAATGCCAGCGCATTGATCGCGCGATAGAAGCTCTGGATGGTCAGCAGCGGCGCGCAGGCCGGATGCGGCGCTTCGGCCAGCGGCAGATCGCCCTGGCGCGAGGCCACCCACACCTGCGCACCGCGGCCGCGGAACTCCTGCGCCAGCGCCAGCGTGCCGGCTTCGGTCTCGTCCGGCTGGGCGAAGCACAGCACGGGGAAGCCCGGACCGACCAGCGCCATCGGTCCATGCTTCACTTCCGCCGAGCTGTAGGCCTCGGCGTGCAGGCCGCAGGTTTCCTTGAACTTCAGCGCCGCCTCCTGCGCGGCGGCCAGGCCCAGGCCGCGCCCCAGCACGAACAGGTTGTGCGCGCCGACCAGCCCTTGGGTCAGCGCCGACCAGTCCGCCTGCCAGGCGCGCCGCAGCGCGTCGGGCAGCGCGTCGGCCGCGGCATGCAACGGCGCCTCGTCCTTCCAGTGCGCGGCCAGGTGCAGGATCGCCGCGAGCGAACCGAGATAGCTCTTGGTCGCCGCCACGCTGCGCTCGGGACCGGCGCGCAGGGGCAGCACGGTATCGGCCAGCAGCGCCAGCGGCGAATCCTCCACGTTGACCAGCGCCACCACGCGCGCGCCGGCCTGCTTGGCCTGCGTCGCATTGCGCAGCAGGTCCGGGCTCTTGCCCGACTGCGAGATCACCACGTACAGCGCATCGGCCAACCGCTGCTTCGCTTCGTACACCGAGCCCACCGACGGCGAGGCCGATGCGGTGACCACGCCGAGCTGCGTCTCGAACAGGTACTTCGCGTAGGTGGCGGCGTGGTCCGAACTGCCGCGCGCGCAGGTCACGACGAACGGCGGCGGATTGCGCCGCAGGTCGTCGGCCAGCGCCTTCACGGTGGCGGCGTTGCGCGCGAACTGGTCGGCGACGATGTCGGCGGCCTGGGCCGCCTCCTGGTGCATCAGCGTGTCGGAAGGTGCGGGCAGCGGGGTGTCGGTCATGGCGAGAGGGGTTCGGGGCGGTCCGCGCGTGGACGGACCGGCGCGGTGGAACCGCGCACCACCAGCTGCGGCACGAAGCCCTGGTTGTGCACGGCGGTGGGATGGTCGTCGTAGGCGTCCTGGCGCAGGCCGGCGATCAGCAGGCGGGCGGCCTGCTTGGCGATGTCCTGCGTGGCCTGCTTGGCCGTGGTCAGCGGCGGCCACGACTGCTTGGAAAAGGGACTGTCCTCGAAGCCTGCGATGGACAGGTCGTAGGGCACGTTCATGCCGGCGGACTTGGCCGCCGCCAGCACGCCGGCGGCGATTTCGTCGTTGGAGCCGAAGATCGCGGTGGGCGGTTCGCGCAGCGCCAGCAGCCGGCGCGCGCCGCGGAAGCCGTCGTCGAAGGTGTAGTCGCCCGGCACGACCAGATGCTTGTCGAGCGGGATGCCGTAGTCCTTCAGCGCCTTCTCGTAGCCGGCATAGCGCTCGGTGCTCGAACGGTGCGCCAGCCCGCCCCAGAGGAAGCCGATGCGCTGGTGGCCCAGCTGGATCAGGTGTTCGGTGATCTCGTAGGCCGCATCGCGGTCGTCCACGTAGACGCAGGGCAGGCCGTCTTCCGGATCTTCGGTGGCCGCGATGATGCGCACCAGCTTCACTCCGCGCGCGGCCAGCGCGTTCACCAGCTCGGCGCGCTCGGACATCGGCGCGGTCAGCACCAGGCCGGCCAGGCGCGAGCGCTGGACGAATTCCACCAGTTCCTCGGCCAGCAGCGGCGAGGTGGAATCCACCGGGTGGATCTGCAGGCCGAAGCCGGTTTCCTTGCATGCGGCCAGCACGCCGTTCTGCACGCCGATGATGTGGTACGGGTTGGGGTTGTCGTACACCAAGCCGATCACGAACGGCGTGCCGCTGCGCAGGTTGCGCGCGGACTGGTCCGGTTCGTAGTCCAGTTCGGCGATGGCGTGCAGCACGCGCGCGCGCGTGCCCTGCAGCACCGACGGCTCGTTGTTGATCACCCGGGACACGGTCTTCAGCGAGACCTTCGCGCGTTCGGCGACGTCCTTGATGGTGGGTCGGCGCATGGGCGTTTCCGTCATGGAGGCGAGTCCGCCATGATGCCGCGTTCCGGCACGGCCGTCGCTGGACCCGCCCGGCGCCCTGCCGGCACGCTGCGAAGGATGGCGGCCACCGTGTTGCGGAAGCCCGTTGGCGCGATGCGTCGTGCGCTGCCGTCGATCGGGCCCGCAATGCCCGCGCACGGGCGCACCGCGCCCTCCAGCAACGCCAGACCACCGCCGATCGCGCACAGCGCGGCCAGCGCACGGGGATACCAGCACTGGAGGGAGAACTCGCCGGACATCGCCGCCCCCACCCCCATCACGGCCAGGCCGATGATCAACCCGTTCTTCATGCCGCCGCGCCCGGGCGGCGGCGCCGGCCGCGTCAGGAAGAAGCGGGCCAAGCGGGACACCCTGGGCATGAGGAAGGCGTCCGCCCCGCCACGCCGGAGAAAGGCGATCAGGGGCCCGTCGCACTCCGGGGTTCCGCCGCGCCCGCCCTGGCCACGATCGATGCCGGGAATAACGTTGTCATGGCCGCGCGAACTGATCGGCAAAAGGGAGAGACACGGACCACTTCCCGTCCCCCGATGCGGGAGCGGTGACATCGTGCACTGCAGCACAAAGTCCATCGGACTCGACCCATCTTGCCTTCCGGGAGCCTGCATTGATCCCATTCCTGTGCGTAATCAAAAGCTGAATACGACGATTGTTGCCCGTTGCCCAGGCCACACGGCCGCCCGGGTGCCTATTTGATGACAGAGTCTTGACAACGTTGTCAAACACTTTCCACACTCCGGCCACATCGGGATGAGGGGTCCCGGCCGCGGACATGTGGGGAGACGTGTGGTCGCCATTGCCAATCCATTGCCGACAGATGCCAGCCGCGGGGCGCATGACGCCTTCATCGCGGCCGATGTCGGTGGCACCCATGTCCGCATCGGCCTGGTGCGCGGCAGCGGCGAGGCCGGCATGCCGGTCCACGTGCTGGAATACCGCAAGTACGCCTGCGCCGAGCATGCCGGCCTGGGCGACATCGTCCAGGACTTCCTGGCCCAGCTGGGCCTGGACCACGGTCGGGTGACGCGCGGGGTGATCGCCAGCGCCGGTTATGCGCTGGAAGACGGCACCGTCATCACCAACAACCTGCCGTGGCGCCTGTCGCTGGCCGACCTGCGCATGCGGCTCGGCTTCGACGACGTCCGCCTGGTCAACGATTTCGAAGCCGTGGCCCATGCCGCCGCGCAGGTGGATGCCAGCCAGGTGCTGCAACTGACCGGGCCGGCCATCGCACCGGCGCGTGGGCCGACCCTGATCCTGGGTCCGGGCACCGGCCTGGGCGCGGCTGTGTGGATCCCGGCCGGCGCACGTGCCGTGGTGCTGGCCACCGAAGCCGGCCAGGCGGCGCTCACCGCCGGCAACCCGCTGGAGATGGCGGTGCTGGCGCAGATGCTGGAGACCCGCACGCACGTACCGGTCGAACACGCCTTGTCCGGCCCCGGCCTGTTGAACCTGCATGCGGCCCTGTGCGCCGTGCGCGGTACCGCGCCGCCGGTCTATACCCACCCGGGCCAGATCACCGCGGCCGCGCAGTCGGGCGAAGACCCGCTGGCGCGCGAAAGCCTGGAGGTGTTCTGCGGGCTGCTGGGCAGCGTGGTGGGCGACATGGCCCTGCTCTACGGCGTGCAGGGTGGCGTGTACCTCGCCGGCGGGATCCTGCCGAGGATCCGCGATTTCCTGATCCGCAGCAGCTTCGTGGCGCGCTTCCTCAACAAGGGAACGATGCGCGAGGCGCTGGAACGTATTCCCGTGAAGCTGGTGGAGCACGGGCAGCTCGGGGTGGTGGGTGCCGCCAAGTGGTACCTGGAGCAACAGCAGGAAGATTGAAGAGCAAGCGCCGGGACAGGCGTGGCGTCGATTGCAGTAACGGCTTCAGCACGGCGGAGCAAGCGCGAGCAAGACCTGCCGAAACTCAAACAATGAATGATGGGAGAGACATCATGACGTACCGCAGATCCATCCTTTCCGCCGCCATCGTGACCTGTCTGGGCGTGGCGGTGCAGGCGCACGCGCAGGACGCCCAGCCGACCGGCACCCAGGCGACCGACCTCGACACGGTGGTCGTCACCGGCATCCGCGGCAGCATCGAGAAAGCGCTCGACGCAAAGCGCGATGCCGCCACGCACGTCGAAGTCGTCACCGCCGAGGACATCGGCAAGCTGCCGGCCAAGAACGTGGCCGATACCCTGCGCCAGCTTCCCGGCGTCAACATCGCGTCCTCCAGCGCCAGCGAGGGCGGCTTCGACGAAGCCGACCGCGTCAGCCTGCGCGGCACCAATCCCAGCCTCACCCAGACCCTGGTCAACGGCCACACCATCGGCACCGGCGACTGGTTCGTGCTCAGCCAGGTCGGCAATGTCGGCCGCAGCGTGAGCTACTCGCTGTATCCGTCCGAGATCGTCGACCGCGTCGTCGTCCACAAGACCTCCGAAGCCAAGCTCGTCGAAGGCGGCACCGCCGGTTCGGTCAACATCATCACCCGCCGGCCGCTGCAGTTCGCCGATCCGCTGACGATCCAGGGCTCCATCGGTGCGGTCCACTCCGACCTGCCGGGCGACACCAAGCCACAACTCGACGCCTTGCTGAACTGGCGCAACGACGAAGGCACCGCCGGCTTCCTGGTGCAGGTGTTCAACGAAGAACGCAGCCTGCGCCGCGACGGCCAGGAAGTGGTGGGCGGCTACGGCACCATCACCTCGACCAACCTGGAACTGGATGGCGTTCTGTACCCCAACCTGATCGGCGCGGCCCTGTTCGAACAGGTGCGCAAGCGCCAGGGTGGCGTGGCCAACATCGAAGCCAAGGTCACCGACGACCTGACCCTGAACGTCAACGCGTTCTACTCGCGGCTGAAGGCGGACAACTACAACCGCAACTACATGATGTGGGCCAGCCAGTTCGTCAACTCGCAGACGCCCACCAGCTACACCGTCGAGAACGGCGTGCTGACCAGCGCCACCTATGCGCCGGTCACCGGCGGCACCACCGTCACGCCCTATGGCGTGTACGACATGATCTCCCGTCCGGGCGCGGAGTCCACCTCCAAGTACATCGCGCTGGATGCCGAATGGAACGCCAGCGACGCGCTGAAGTTCGTTTTCCAGCTGGGTTCCACCAAGGGCAATGGCAGCAGCCCCACCCAGGACGTGCTGGAGACCGGCATCGCCGGCAACGCCGGCGCCAGCTGGAGCATGAACGGCGTGGGCAGACCCATCGACTGGTCGCTGGGCGGCACCAACACGGCCGCGAACCATCTGCCGCAGAACGGCTGGATCTTCGGCGCACAGGGCATCGATGTGCTGGACAAGGAAGACTGGGCTTCGGCCGATGGCCAGTTCTTCTTCCAGTCCGACGTGCTGTCCTCGCTGGACTTCGGCTACCGCTTCGCCACGCACGAGCGCAGCAACGACTTCTCGCTGGCGCAGGGGCCGAACTGGGCCAGCAACTGGACCGACATCAACGCCTATCCGGCGGCGGGCGGTGCATACCCGGGCGATTTCGGCGTGGGCGGCAACGTGCCCTCGGGCATCTGGTACTACACGCCTGCACAGCTGGCGGAGCTGAACGCCCGCTTCGCCAACCGCAACAATCCCGAACGCTTCTACTTCTCCGACGTCTACGGGGTGGAGGAAGACATCAACGCCGTGTACGCGCAGCTCAACTTCCGCGGCGATCGCTGGAGCGGCAACGCCGGCCTTCGATACGTGCAGACGGAAACGGACGTGCACTACAACCAGGCGCTGGCGGTGAACTCCGGCATTCCCGGTGCGATCACCGGCTCGGCGTTCGGCGACTACCTGCCGGTGGTGGTGAACAACGACTACAACGAGTTGCTTCCCAGCGTGAACTTCAAGTTCGAGCTGACCGACAGCCTGGTGGCGCGCATCTCCGGCAGCAAGACCATGACCCGCCCGGACTTCTCGGCGCTGGCCGGCTCGCTGACGCTCAACGACCTGACTCACGAAGGCAGCGGCGGCAACCCGAACCTCGACCCGCTGGTCTCGACCAACTTCGACGCGTCGATCGAATGGTACTTCGCGCCACGCGCCCTGCTGGCCGCCAGCGTGTTCTCGATGGACATGGATGGCTACGTCGATTTCGGCAACGTGATCGTCCAGTACAAGGACCAGCAGGCCAGCCAGGCGGCCGGCACCGACGTCTACAGCGACTACCTGGTGTCGATCCCGGTCAACTCGAACGGCAAGGCGCGCGGCGTGGAGCTGACCTACGAGCAGCCGATCGGCGAGAACTTCGGCATCAACGCCAACTACACCTACGTGGATGGCGAAGCCGATGGCGGCAAGCCGCTCAACGGCACCTCCGAGAACACCTACAACCTGTCGGCCTGGTACGAGAACGACCGCTTCAACGCCCGTATCAACTACAGCTACCGCAGCTCGTTCTATGCAGGCGTCAGCCGCGCCGACAACTTCTACCAGGACGATTTCGACACCGTGTCCGCCTCGCTGGGCTTCAAGGCCACCGATTGGCTGACGGTCAGCCTGGATGGCCTGAACCTCAACAACCCGAAGCTGAAGTACTACACCGAGAACGATGCGGTCCCGGGCTACCTGCCGCACGCCTTCTACAGCAACGGCCGCCAGTACTACCTGAACTTCCGCTTCAAGTTCTGACCGCATCGTCGATGTAAGGGAACGCTCTCCCTCTGCGGGCCTGGATTTGTCCGGGCCCGCTTTTTTTGGCACTCTCCGCTCGTTCGTCCACGAGGATTCCGATGAAACGACCCATCGTCCGTCGCGCCCTGGCCGGCGTGGCCCTCACCCTGCTGGTCCTGGCCGGCTGCGCCAGGACGGGCAGCGATGCCGGCACCGCGTCCGCATCGGCGCCCATCGCGCCCGCCCTCATTCCCGCACCCGCCACGTTGCAGACGGGCGACGGCCGCTTCGTCATCGATGGCCAGACCCGGGTATTCGCCACGGGCGAACCGGCGACGCGCGTTGCGCATCAGTTCGCCGCCTACCTGACCTCGGCCGGCGGCCCTGCATTGTCGGCCACCCAGGCCGACGGCGAAGGCGTGATCCGCTTCGTACTGGAAGCGGGAGGCGCGAACGACGCCTCTCCCGAGGCCTATACGCTGGACGTCACGCCCGAAGGCGTCACGGTGAAGGCACGCGACGAGCGCGGCCTGTTCTACGGCGCGGTGACGCTGTGGCAGCTCGCCACCCAGGGCGGCAAGGGCGGCGTCACCCTGCCGGCGCTGCATATCGAGGATGCGCCACGCTTCGGCTGGCGCGGATTCATGCTGGACCCGGCGCGCCATTTCCAGACCGTCGACGAGGTGAAGAAGATCATCGACGCGATGGCCCTGCACAAGCTCAACACCCTGCACTGGCACCTGACCGACGACCAGGGCTGGCGCATCGAGATCAAGCAGTACCCCAAGCTCACCGCGATCGGCGGTTGCCGCATCCCGGCCGGCGACGGCGGCAAGGACCCGAAGACCGGCGAACCGCGCCCGTACTGCGGCTTCTATACGCAGGACCAGATCCGCGACGTGGTGAAGTACGCCGCCGAGCGCCACATCACCGTGGTGCCGGAGATCAACGTGCCAGGCCATGCGACGGCGGCGATCGCCGCCTATCCGGAACTGGGCTCCATCGACACGCCGCTGGTGCCGTCCAGCGAGTGGGGCGTGTTCCCCAACCTGGTCAACGTGGAAGAGCCGACGATCGCGTTCCTGGAGAACGTGCTGGGCGAAGTGGTCCAGCTGTTCCCCGGCACCTACGTGCACATCGGTGGCGACGAAGCGGTGAAGGACCAGTGGGAAGCGTCGGCACGCGAGCAGGCGCGCATGCGCCAGGTCGGCGCGAAGACCGAGATGGACCTGCAGGGCTATCTGGTGGAGCGGCTGGAGAAGTACCTCGCCGCACACGGCAAGCGCCTGATCGGCTGGGACGAGATTCTCGAAGCCAGGCTGCCGCCGGCCGCCACGGTGATGTCGTGGCGCGGCATCGAAGGCGGCCTGAAGGCCGCGCGCC
This sequence comes from Pseudoxanthomonas sp. F37, assembly GCF_022965755.1. Lineage (NCBI taxonomy): Bacteria > Pseudomonadati > Pseudomonadota > Gammaproteobacteria > Lysobacterales > Lysobacteraceae > Pseudoxanthomonas > Pseudoxanthomonas sp. F37. Next base: position 3,869,389 of record NZ_CP095187.1, read on the forward strand.
AGGGCCATGACGTGGTGATGTCGCCCTCCGACAAGACTTACCTGGATTACCTGCAGACCGCCTCGCCGAACGAGCCGCCGGGACGCCCCGCGCTGATCACACTGCAGGACGTCTACGGGTTCGAGCCGGTGCCGCCTGCCCTGGAGGAAAGCCAGCGCCACCACATCCTCGGCCTGCAGGCCAACCTGTGGACCGAGCACACGCGCACGTTCGCGCGCCTGCAGCACAACGCTTTCCCGCGCCTGGCCGCGGTGGCCGAAACCGGCTGGACGCCGGCGGCGAAGAAGGACTTCGCCGACTTCAGCCGCCGCCTGCCCACGCAGCTGAAGCGCTACGACTCCATCGGCCTTGGCTACGCGAAGACGCCGTTCGAAGCGATGATCGCGACCGAGGACGACCGCAAGGCGGGCACCGTGAAAGTCACGCTGTCCAATCCGCTCGGTTACGCCGTGCACTACACGACCGACGGCAGCGAACCGACCTCCTCGTCCAGCACGTTCGCAGCACCGCTCGACCTGAAGCTGCCGGTCACCGTGCGCGCGGCGGCCTTCGCCGATGGCCGTGCATTGGCCCCCGCCGCCACGTTCGAGCTGACGCCTGCCGCCATGCTGACACGCACCGACGAAGCGATGGCCGTATGTCCGGACGCCGGCCGCCTGCTGCTGCGCCTGGAAGACGATGGCCCGGCCGATGGCGAGCGCGCGATCTTCAACGCCACCATCTTCTATCCGTGCTGGCAATGGAACCAGGCCGACCTGGACGGCATCGCATCGATCAAGGTGCGCGCCGGGCGCATCCCGTACTACTTCCAGCTGGCGCACGACGAACCGCACCGCACGTTCGAGCCGGCGAAATCGCCGCTGGGCGAACTGGAAATCCTGGGTGGCGGCTGCAAGGGCCACACGCTGGCCAGCGTGCCGCTGCCGGCGGCGCCGGGCGCGGACGGGTTCCTGGACCTGGACGCACCCCTGCCCGCCGGCACCGCCGGCAAGCAGGACCTGTGCGTACGCTTCACCGGCGACACGCGGCCGCAGATGTGGGTGCTGGACCGCATCACCCTGCAGCCGCGCTGAGCATGCCGCGGCCGAAAAGTGCCGGGCGGTGTCCCGGCACTTCGTTTCCTATGCTGCGCGTCGCGGTCGAAGCCGTGTATCGACGGCCAGCAGCATGCCGCGCAGGGGCGTGAACAAGGTGGCCAGGCCGGTCAGCACGCCGAGCGTGTTGGCCAGGGCATCGCGTGGATCGGCCATGCGCGTGGTGGTCAGCGCGCCCTGGGCGAACTCCAGACCGACGCCCAGCGCGACCAGCAGCGCCGCCACCAGCACGCAGCCGCGCCGCGTGGCGAACAGCTGCATCGCCGAGGCCGACAACAGCGCGTAGGCGAGGAAGTGCTCGACCTTGTCGCCCCCTTCGGGCACCGGCGGCAGCCCGCTCAGGTTGACCAGCGACAGGACCACGACGCCGCTCACGGCGAGCAGCCACAGACCCGACCACAGGCGCGGGCGCCGGAACGGCTTCAGCGCGAAGATGCGGCTCACAGGCGCCAGCTCAGGTCGTTGAACAGGAAGGCCGCGCCGAACTCGACATCGCGCGAGAAGCCCATCAGCTGGAAACGCTCGCCCATTTCGCTGGGCAGCGTCAGCCGCCTGGCTTCGTTGCGCAGGCGCAGCAGCGTGGCCTCGTCCGCACGCGCCTGCGCTTCGTCCAGCCGCTCCTGCAGGCCGTTGCCCAGCAGGAAGTTCGCCTGGGTGGTGTAGCCGGCCAGGTCGAAGCCCGCATTCGTCCCCGCTTCGGCCAGCGCGGTGAAATCCACCGAGGCGGTGATGTCCTGCAGGCCCGGCCACAGGTAGGCATCGTTGTGGACGCGATGCCGGTAGTACGCGCGCAGCGTGCCGTCCTCGCGGTCGGCCTGGTAGAACTCGCGGCGCGGGTAGCCGTAGTCGGCGAACAGCATCGCGCCCCGGTCTAGGCCGCCCATCACCGCCTGCACCCAGTACGGCAGCTGCGGCAGCAGTTCGGAACGGTAACCGTCGGGGAAAGGCTCGCCCAGGTAGCGTTCGACATGGCGCACGGCGGCCGACAGCAAGGCATCGGCCGGCCGGTCGGTACGGACGAAACGGCCTTCGCCATCCAGCGCGACGCCTTCCTCGAACACCTCCCCGTCACGCAACGTGAAGCGCGGCGTCGGCAGCGCGTCGATCACCTCGTTGGCGAACAGCACGCCGTCCCAGCTCCCGGAAGGCGGCGCGTCCAGCCACTCCACCAGCTCGAACACCGGCGGGATGAGCCGCCGCCCCAGCCGCTCGCGCTGGCGCTCGCGCAGGTCCGCGCTCGGCTCGAGGATGGCGTAGCGCGCAGGCAGCGCATCCAGGTCGAGCAGGCGCTTGAGCATGACCTCGGCGAACGCACCGCTGCCGCCGCCGATCTCGACAAACCCGGCCTGTGGCCCGATCTGCTGCAGCACCGGCGCCACCGCCTGCGCCACGCAGCTGGCGAACAGCGGCCCCAGCTCCGGCGCGGTGGTGAAATCGCCCGCTTCACCGAACTTGGTGCTGCCCGCGCTGTAGTAGCCCAGCCCGGGCGCGTACAGACTGCGCTCCATGAACCGCGAGAACGGGATGCTGCCGCCCTCGGCGGCGATCTCGTTGCGTATGAAGGCCGCGAGGCGTTCGCTGTGCGCGCGCGCGTCGTCGTCGGGGAGGGGCAGATCGGCCTGCATGGTGCACCGGGAGCGGGAAACCCGGCCATTGTACGGGCCGTCCAAGGCGGGGGTTGCGGCCCTAGCCAACCCCGGGGGTGGCGCATAGAATCGTGGTGCACAGCAGCAACGGACACGCCATGACCTATTGCGTCGGCATCGAAGTCAACGAAGGCCTGGTCTTCGCCGCGGACACCCGCACCAGCGCCTCCTTCGACGACGTGCGCGTGTACCGCAAGATGCACGTGTTCGAATGGCCCGGCGACCGCGTGTTCGTCATCATGTCGGCCGGCAACCTGGCCACCACGCAGCTGACCATCTCGCGGCTGCAGCGCGATGCCGACGATCCCAACGCGACACGCAGCCTGCGCACGTTCTCGCACCTGTACGAAGTGGCGGAGTACGTGGGCGACACCCTGGTCGCCAGCCAGGTGAAGATGAAGGACGAGGCGCAGCAGAGCGGCGTCAATGTGCAGTCCACGCTCATCCTGGGCGGCCAGATCGCCGGGGAGCGTCCCGGCCTGTACATGGTCTATCCGCTCGGCAACTGCATCGCCACCTCGCCGGAAACGCCGTACCTGCAGATCGGCGAATCCAAGTACGGCAAGCCGATCCTGGACCGCATCATCCGTCCCGAGACGCCGCTGGAGGACGCCGCGCGCTGCGCGCTGGTGTCGCTGGATTCCACCATCCGCTCCAACCTGTCCGTCGGCATGCCGGTGGACATGGCGCTGCTGCGCAGCGGCGACCTGAAGATCACCCAGAAGATGCGGCTGGAAGCGGACACCCCGCTGTACGCCGAGATCCACGACACCTGGTCCCGCAAGCTGGAAGCCGCCGTGCACAGCCTGCCGCGCTTCCCGTGGGAACCGCCGCAGGAACGCGAAGCCTCGACGGACCCGCTGCCGGCCATGCCGCCACGCCGGATCGCTTCGCGGCAGGATCCAGGCGACGCACAAGGCCAGCAGTAGGAGCGCCCCCGGGCGCGATGCTTTTGATTCCCGGCCCGCGGAGCGGAGGCATCGTACCCGGGGTGCTCCCGCGGAACAGCGGGCCTCACCCGTGGAAGTACCCCGCGGCGATGGCATCGTGCAGCGCCCCCAGGTGCGTCTGGATCTCGTCCATGAACGCGGCGGGGTTCCGCTCCGCCAGCACGGCGGGATCGGCGTTGCGGGTCATCCCGATCACCCGGTTGAGATGGCGGTCCACGCCCGGGCGGGGCGGCATGGTGGGCAGCACGCTCTGCGCGCGCATCAGGCAGAAGTGCACGCTGCGCGGGAACTCGTTGTTCTGCAGCAGGAAACGCAGCGCCAGTTCGGCGGTCACGCGCTGGCGCACGTGGCGACGGAACATCTGGTAGGCGGCCAGCGAACGCAGCACGCTCATCCACTGCATGTTCTGGAAGGTCTCGCGGTCGTCCTCGTTGCGCGGCGTGACCAGCCCGGAGGCGCCGGCATCGATGATGCGTGTGGTCATGTCCGCCTGTTCCAGCGCCGTGCCCAGGCGCAGGAACTGGAAGCCGATGTCGCGGCTGACGTTGGCGCTCAGCAGGCCCGAGACCTTCAGGCAGCCGTCGATGATGCGGCTGAGGAACTCGATCCGGTAGCGGCGGCCCAGGCTGCGCTCGCCGTATGCGCCGATGTAGAGGTGCAGATCGTTGACCGCTTCCCACACGTCCTGCGGCAGGCTGTCGCGGATGCTGCGCAGGATCTCGCGCGCGGCATCCACCGAGGCGCGCAGCGAGGACGGATTGCGTTCGTCCAGCAACAGGAAGCGGATCACATCGGCGTCGCCCGCCGCGTCGCCGCTCTCGGGATGGCACTGCTCGAAGCACTCGCCGGCGCCGACGGTGTCGATCATCGGCCGCCACGCGAACCGCACCGAGCGCGGCATGTCCAGCTGCAGCTGGCTGCCCACGCCCACCAGGCGCGCGGTGTTTTCGGCACGCCGCACGTAGCGGCTGAACCAGTACAGGTTGTCGGCCACCCGCGAGAGCATCAGGCGTTCTCCCCCTCGTCGTCGGCCAGGTCCACCACCCACGTGTCCTTGGCGCCACCGCCCTGCGACGAGTTGACCACCAGCGATCCCTTCACCATCGCCACGCGCGTCAGCCCGCCGGTGGTGACGTAGGTGTCCTGGCGCGACAGCACGAACGGGCGCAGGTCGATATGGCGGGGCGACGGACCCTGCTTGGTGACGATGGGCGCGGTGGACAGCGCCAGCGTGGGCTGCGCCATGTAGTTGCGCGGATTGGCCTGGATCAACGCCTTGAACTTCTCGCGCTGCCGCCTGGTGGAGCGCGGGCCGATCAGCATGCCGTAGCCGCCAGACTCGTTGGCCGGCTTCACCACCAGCTTCTCGATGTTCTCCAGCACGTACCTGCGCTCCTTCGCATTGTGGCAGAGGTAGCTCGGCACGTTGGGCAGGATGGGATCCTCGCCCAGGTAGTACTTGATCATCTTCGGCACGTAGGCGAAGACCACCTTGTCGTCGGCCACGCCCGCGCCCGGCGCATTCGCGAGCGCGACCTTGCCCGCGCGCCAGCTGCGGATCAGCCCGGGCACGCCGAGCACGGAATCCGGATGGAACACCTCGGGATCGATGAAGAGATCGTCGACCCGGCGGTAGACCACATCCACGCGCTTGGGCCCGTACACCGTACGCATGTAGGTGCAGTCGTCGTCGGCGACGAACAGGTCGCTGCCCTCGACCAGTTCGATCCCCATCGCCTGCGCCAGGTAGGCATGCTCGAAGTAGGCGCTGTTGAACACGCCCGGCGTCAGCAGCGCGATCACCGGCGTGTTGCCGGGGCGCGGCGACAGCGCGGCCAGGGTGTCGTAGAGCTGGCTGGGGTATTCGTCCACCGGCAGGATCGAGCTGGTCTCGAACAGTTCCGGGAACACGCGCTTGGCCACCATGCGGTTTTCCAGCATGTAGCTGACGCCGGACGGGATGCGCAGGTTGTCTTCCAGCGCGTACAGCGTGCCGTCGCCGTCGCGCACGAGATCCGAGCCGCAGATATGCGCCCACACGCCCAAGGGCGGCGTGATGCCGACGCACTGCTCGCGGAAGTTCACCGAATCCTTCAGCAGCATCGCCGGGAACACCTTGTCCCTGACGATCTGCTGCTTGCCGTAGATGTCGCCGATGAACAGGTTCAGCGCGCGCATGCGCTGCTTCAGGCCGGCCTCGGTGCGCTGCCACTCGCTGAGCGGAATGATGCGCGGGATCAGGTCGAACGGCAGCGTGCGGTCGACGTTGCGGCCGTCGGAATACACGGTGAAGGTGATGCCCTGCAAGCGCGCGACCACGTCGGCGGCAAGCTGGCGTTCGGCGAGTTCGCGGCCGGACAGGCCGGCCAGGTATTCCACCAACCGGCGTGCGGCCGGTCGCGGCCGTCCATCGGCCTGGATCAGTTCGTCAAAGGTCGTGGTGCGGTACTTCGCCCAGTCCATTCGCCTTCCTGCTGTCCCGGCCGGCACATCCGGCACGGGGGTGATGCGTCGCAACATGCCCGCTGGATGCACGCGCCGTCAAGCGTCCGCGCCGCGCGATCATCGACTCACATTTTTCGGCGCCGTCTTGCGCCATTCCGGTGCAAACCAGGGAAAATGCGGGCTCCTGTTCCGGAGCCCGCCATGTCCACGCCGCGTCGTGTCGTCCTCATCACCGGCGCTGCCCGTCGCATCGGTGCCGCGATCGCCCGCCGGCTGCAGGCCGACGGCTACGACGTGGCCCTGCATTACCGGGGCTCGGCCGCCGACATGCAGGGGCTGGTCGAGGAACTGGAAGCCGGGCGCCAGGGCAGCACGCTGGTGCTGCAGGCCGACCTGGCGGTCTTCGACCGCTTGCCCGAGCTGGTGGCGAAAACCGTGGGCCATTTCGGCCGCCTGGACGCCCTGGTCAACAACGCATCGGCGTTCTATCCCACGCCCGTGGGCGGCGCCACCCCGGCGCAATGGGAGGAGCTGTTCGCGGTCAACGCGCGCGCGCCGTTCTTCCTGGCGCAGGCGGCGGCGCCGCATCTGCGTGCCGCGCGCGGCGCCATCGTCAACATCGCCGACATCTATGCCGAAAAGCCGCGCGCGGACCTGCCGGTGTACGCCGCCTCCAAGGCCGCGCTGCTGGCGGTCTCGCGCGGTCTGGCGGTGTCGCTGGGTCCGGAGGTGCGGGTCAATGCGGTATCGCCGGGTGCGATCCTGTGGCCCGATGGCGGCATCGACCCGGCGCTGCAGGAGAGATTGCTCGCGCAGACGCCGCTGGGCCGGGTCGGCGAGCCCGCCGATATCGCCGCGACCGTCGCCTGGCTGCTCAGCGACGCGGCCGCCTACGTGACCGGGCAGACCCTGCACGTGGACGGCGGCCGCGCGCTGGGCTGAGGGTCAGGCGGCCCCGATCTCCACCGGCTCCGGCGGCGAGCCGCGATCGGGGTGCGCGTCCCACAGCGCCCGCAAGGTCGCGCCGCTGCGCGGATCGATCTTGTCGGGCGCGATGTCCGCCAGCGGCAGCAGCACGAACGCGTGCTTCAGTTCATCGCGCGGCAGGCGCAGATTGCCCGGGCCCTGCAGCACCAGGTCGTCGTAGAAGACGATGTCGATGTCCAGCGTGCGGTCGGAGAAGCGCGGCCCGCTGCGGTCGCGGCCATGCGCATCCTCCAGCGCATGCAGCCAGTCGTTCAGCGCGAAGGGGTCCAGGTCGCTGTCGATCACGACGGCGGCGTTGAGGAAATCGGTGCCGTCGAAACCGACCGAGCGCGTGCGGTAGACCGGCGACAGCACCAGCTCGCCGAAACGCGCGCGCAGGGCGGCGACGGCGGCGCGCAGGTGGCGCTCGGGCTGCACATTGCTGCCCAGGCTGAGATAGGCCGTTCCCATGGCGTCAGGCCGGGCGCTGGCCGCGTTCGATCAGCACGCCCACGTTGCGGGCGCCGGTGACCGCGCCGGGCTTGCTGAGCTTCAACCGCACCCAGGCCACGCCGAACTCGTCGCGGACGATCGCCGCACACCGCTCCGCCAGCGTCTCCACCAGCCCGAAGTCCGCTTCCTCCACGAAGGAGATCAGCCGCTTGGACACCGCCTTGTAGTCCAGCGTGTGGGCGATGTCGTCGCTCGCCGCCGGCACGCGGTTGTCGAACGCCATCTCCACGTCCAGTGCCACGGTCTGGCGGATGCCGCGCTCCCAGTCGTAGATGCCGATGACGGTCTCGATGCGCAGGTCTTCGATGAAAACGATGTCCATGGGGAGCTCTGGATCCGGATGCGGGAATGGTACGCGCAATCGACGCGCCCGCTCAGCCCATGGCCGCCACGGCCGCCGCTGGCGCACCCTGCAGCCGGCGCACGTCCGCGCCGCCCGGCTGCTGGAAGACCTGCAGACCGAACTCCGGCAGGATCGCCAGCAGGTGGTCGAAGATGTCCGACTGGATGCCTTCGTGCGCCGCCCATGCCACGGTCCGGGTGAAGCAGTAGACCTCCAGCGGCAGGCCGGTCGGGCCCGGCGGCAACTGGCGCACCAGCAGGGTCATGCCGTCGTGGATGTCGCCGTGCGCGCGCAGGTAGGCCTCGACGTAGGCGCGGAAGGTGCCCAGGTTGGTGATGCGGCGCTGGTTGACCGGCTCGCGCCCCTGCTCGGCCAGGCGCGCATTCCATGCGTCCAGTTCGCCGTTTTTCCGCTGCAGGTAGTCGGCGAGCAGGCGGAACCGGCGCAGCCGCGCCTGCGCGTCTTCGTCGAGGAAGCGGACGCTGTTCTGGTCCAGGTACAGCGCGCGCTTGATGCGCCGGCCGCCGGACTCGCTCATGCCGCGCCAGTTCTTGAACGAGTCGCTGATCAGCTTCTTGGTGGGGATGGTGGTGATGGTCTTGTCCCAGTTCTGCACCTTCACCGTGTGCAGCGCGATGTCGATGACGTCGCCGTCGGCGTTCTGGCTGGGCATTTCGATCCAGTCGCCCACCCGCACCATGTCGTTGGAACTGAGCGTCACGCTGGCCACCAGCGACAGCAGCGTGTCCTGGAACACCAGGATCAGCACCGCCATCATCGCGCCCAGGCCCGACAGCAGGATCACCGGCGAACGGTCGATCAGCGCCGCCACCATCAGCACCGCCGCGACCACGAACACGACGATCTTCAGCAACTGCAGGTAGCCCTTGATCGGCCTGTCGGCCGCATCGGGACGGCGCTGGTAGACCTCGTTGGCCAGGTCGAGCGCCGCCGCGATGGCCAGCGCCACCGTGAGGATGATGAAGGCGAAGCAGACGTTGCGGACCACGGTCACCAGCAGCGCCGGAAGATCCGGCACGAAGGCGACGCCGGCGGCCAGCACCACCGCGGGCACCACGTTGGCCAGGCGCGGGATCACCCGCAGGCGGACCTGGTGGTCGCCCTGGCCGAGTGGCAGCGTGGCCAGCAGCCGGCGCAGGCCGCGCAGCAGCACGCGCCTGGTGACCCAGTTGGCCAGCCACGCCAGCAGCACCAGTGCGCAGGCGACGACAACGGTATAGGCCCAGGGATAGGGCGCGAGGAACCCGCGCAGGGCGTCCAGCTGTTCGGTCATTCCGTTACCCCTTGAGGTGGTTCATGCGCGCCCTGGCATCTGCATTGCGCAGTCAGGCGCGCCGGTTGGCGGAGCGGAAAGGCTAGCCGCACCGCCTTGAACCTGAACGGAATTTGCCGCGCCCGTTCCCCTCAGCCCGCCGTGGCCACGCTCGCCAGCGTGGCCATGTCCCAGCGCGGCGTGACCTTCACTTCCGCCGTCTCGTGCTGGCCGGCCTCCAGCCGCAGGGCGCCGGCGAAGGCGATCATCGCGCCGTTGTCGGTGCACAGCGACGGACGCGGGAAGCAGGCGCGGCCGCCGCGCCGGGCCGCCATCTCCTGCAATTTCGCGCGCAGTCGCTTGTTGGCGCCCACGCCACCGGCGATGACGATGACGTCGCTGCCGGCTTCGTCCAGCGCGCGTTCGCACTTGATCGCCAGCGTGTCGACCACGGCATCCTCGAAGCCGCGCGCGATGTCGGCCTTGGTCTGGTCCGACTGGTCGCTGTCGCGCCAGGCCAGCAGCACCTGCGTCTTCAGGCCGGAGAAGCTGAAGTCCAGCCCGGGGCGGTCGGTCATGGGCCGGGCGAACTTGAACCGGCCCGGCGTACCCTGTTCCGCCAGCGCGGCCAGCTGCGGGCCGCCGGGATAAGGCAGCCCCATCATCTTGGCGGTCTTGTCGAACGCTTCGCCGGCGGCATCGTCCAGCGTCTCGCCCAGCAGGCGGTAACGGCCGATGGCATCGACGGCCACCAGCTGGGTGTGTCCACCGGAGACCAGCAGCGCCACGAACGGTGCTTCCGGGGGGTCGTCTTCCATCAGCGGGGCCAGCAGGTGGCCTTCCATGTGGTGGACGGCCACGGCGGGCACGTCCAGCGCCCAGGCCAGCGACCGGGCCACGCCGGCCCCGACCAGCAGGGCGCCGACCAGGCCCGGGCCGGCCGTGTAGGCCACGCCGTCCAGGTCCCGGGTCTCCAGCCCGGCCTCGGCCAGGGTCTGCCGGATCAGCGGCAGCAGCTTGCGCACATGGTCGCGGCTGGCCAGTTCCGGCACCACGCCGCCGTATTCGGCGTGCAGGGCGATCTGGCTGTAGACCGCGTGGGCCCGCAGGCCGGCCGGGCCGGACCGGCCGGTGTCGTAGACGGCCACGCCGGTTTCGTCGCAGCTGGTTTCGATGCCGAGGACTTTCATGACGGGGATCTGGGGCTCCTGGGGGGCGGGGACAAGCCGGGGTGGGTTGCAGCGCCGCAGTCAGCCGCTATAATACGCGGCTCACCCGGTATGCCCGGGCCGTTTACTTCACCGAGATTACGTATGCCCAGCGTCAAAGTCCGCGAAAACGAGCCGTTTGAGTTTGCGCTGCGTCGCTTCAAGCGCACCTGCGAAAAGGCCGGCGTCCTGGCCGAAACCCGCAAGCGCGAGTTCTACGAGAAGCCGACCCAGGAGCGCAAGCGCAAGGCCGCCGCCGCGGTGAAGCGCCAGCTGCGCCGCAGCTCGCGCGACGTCACCAAGCGCCAGCGCCTGTACTGAGCCGCGTCGCTTCGCGAGAAGCCGGCACGCGCAAGCGTCGCCGGCTTTTTGTGTTTTTGGCGCCCGCGGGCGCCGCCCCACCCTCCGCAGGAGTCACCCATGTCCCTGAAACAGCAGCTCACCGATGACATGAAGGCCGCGATGAAGGCCGGCGAGAAGGATCGCCTGGGCGTCATCCGCCTGATCAACGCCGCCATCAAGCAGAAGGAAGTCGACGAGCGCGTGGAACTGGACGATGCCGCCGTGCTGGCCGTGCTGGAGAAGATGGTCAAGCAGCGCAAGGATTCGGTCAGCCAGTACGAAGCCGCCAACCGCGAGGACCTGGCCGCCGTCGAGCGCGCCGAGATCGCCGTGATCGACGCCTACCTGCCGGCCAAGCTGGGCGAGGCCGAGATCCTGGCCGCGATCGAGGCCGCCATCGCCCAGACCGGCGCCTCCGGCCCGGCCGACATGGGCAAGCTGATGGGCGTGCTGAAGCCGCGCCTGGCCGGCCAGGCCGACATGGGCCTGGTGTCCGCGCTGATCAAGAAGAAGCTGGCGGGCTGAGCCCGCGCCGCTTTGGGCGTCTGCGTGGCATCCTGACGCCATGCAGACGCCCTTGATCACCCTGCGCCCGGCCACCCGCGGCGACATCCCGCAGATCCTCGATTTCATCCGCGGCCTGGCCGAGTACGAAAAGCTCGCCCACGAGGCCGTCGCCACGCCGGCCCTGCTGGAAGAGCACCTGTTCGGCGCGCGCCCCGCCGCCGAAGTCGTCATCGCCGAGGCCGACGGCACGCCGGCCGGCTTCGCCCTGTTCTTCCACAGCTTCTCGACCTTCCTCGGGCAGCCGGGCCTGTACCTGGAAGACCTCTTCGTCTATCCGCGCTATCGCGGCCTGGGGCTGGGCAAGCGGCTGATGGTGCACCTGGCGCGGCTTGCGCTGGAGCGCGGATGTGGGCGCTTCGAGTGGTCGGTACTGGACTGGAACACGCCCGCCATCGACTTCTACCGCCGCCTGGGCGCCATCGGCATGGACGGATGGACCGTGCAGCGCGTCAGTGGCGAGGCCCTGCGCGCATTGGCCGACGCGTCCACGTGAACGTCCTGACGACAACGCGCTAACGAACCGCTGACGCGCCACGGGCCACCCTCGGCCCATGCACACGCCTGCCCGCTTTCCCAAGCTCCGGAAACGCCTGCAGCGCCTCGGTGCGCGCGCCGGGCGCAGCCTGCCCGTCGCGCTGCTGCGCCGCTTCGTCGAGACCGACCTGATGACGCAGGCCGCATCGCTGTCGTTCTACGCGCTGCTGTCGCTGGCGCCGCTGCTGATCCTGCTGCTGTGGCTGACGGCCTCGCTGTATCCGCCGGCGCAGCAGTCGCTGCTGGACCAGATCGCCCAGCTCGCCGGATCCGACGCCGCCGCCGTGGCCAGGACCGTGATCCGCAACGCCGACGCCCGCCCCGACCTGGGCTCGCTGGCGGGGCTGTGGAGCACTGCGCTGCTGCTGGTGGGCGCAACCGTGGTCTTCGCCCAGTTGCAGGGTGCGCTCAACCTGATCTTCCGCACCGATGCGCAGCGTCTCAGCGGGCTGGCAGCCTGGGTGAGGAAGCGCGTGTTCTCGCTGGGCGTGGTGCTGGCGATCGGCTTCCTGCTGGTCGTTTCGATGGTCGCCACCACCGCGCTGCAGGTGGCCTTCGCACGGCTGCCGTCGCTGCTGCCCGCGCTGGGCTACACCAGTACCCTGCTGCTGTATGCGCTGGCCTTCGCCTTCTTCTACCACTATCTGCCGGATCGCCGCGTGGCCTGGTCGCGCGCGTTCCTGGGCGGGGCGATCACCGCGCTGCTGTTCGCGGGCGGCCGCTACCTGATCGGCCTCTACCTGGCCGAAGCCGCACCCGGCAGCGCGTATGGATCGATGGGCGCCCTGGTCCTGCTGTTGCTGTGGGTGTACTACGCCAGCGTGGTGTTCTTCGCGGGCGCGCTGATCACCGCAGTGATCGACGAGCGCAGAGTTCGAGAAGTGAGTGGAGAGGAGTGAGGAGTGAGCGAAAGCCGCTTTTCCTCACTCCTCACTCCTCTCCACTCACTCCTTCCAATCAGCCCGCTTGCTGGTCTGGCCGATGCCGGGATTGAACGTGTTGGTGGGATCCAGCCCGCGGTAGAACGCGGCCAGCTGCGGCTTGGCACGGTAAAGGTGGCCGACATTGTGTTCGGCCGGGTACTCGGCGCCGCGCGCATCGAGCAGGTCCCACAGGTCGTGTTCGACGGCCAGGGGATCGGTTCCCCGCCGCACGATGTAGTCCTGGTGGAAGACATGGCAGAAGAAGTGTCCGTAGTAGAGCCGCGCGACCATGGTCTCCGCCAGCGCGGCGGGCAGGGTCTCCACCCAGTCGCGGTCGTCGCGGCGCAGGGCCACATCCAGCGCGACGATGTCCTCCACGGTGTCGCGATGCACTTCGCGATACCGCACGGCGGCGCCGGCAACGGCGAACCGGTGCAGGAACGCCTTGCGTCCTTCATCGCCATCGCAGGCGAAGAACGCGCCCTGGCGATCCGCGAAGAAAGCGTCGAGGAAGGCCTGCGTGGCGCCGGCGTCACGCGCCGACACCTTCAGCAGCAGGTGGTGTTCGTAGCGCGCGCGGAAATCGCGCAGGCGCGGCGGCAGGTGATCGGGCAACCATCCGGACACCGCCTGCAGCACGCGGTCGGTCAGGCCGCGCAGGCCCCATCGCTCGCACCAGCCGTCGATGCGGCTCTTCAAGGCGAACGCCGCCGGCACCCGGTCGGTGCCGAAGCGGTCGATCAACAGGAACGTGTCCTTGCCGTAGCGGTCGCCGATATCGAAAGCGTCGCGATGCAGGTACTCGCCGGAGATCGGCAGCCGTTCGAAGGCGGTCAGCAGCTGGCGCCGCACCGCCGTGAGGTCGTCCGGATCGTTGCTGCCGATATAGAACACGGCGGCTTCGTCCTTCTCGAAGGTATCCAGCCGTACCGCGAACACGGCCAGCCGCCCCGCGCATCCCGACGCCTCGTGCAGGCGGGACGGATCGGCGTTGTAGCGCGCCGGCGTCGGCGCATCCACCTGTCGCACGTGGGCCGCATAGCCGCGGTCGGAGGCCGCGCGGGCGGCATCGCGGGCGATGTCCGCCGCCGTGTAGTCGCCCGCCTGCAGGCGCGTCAGGATCTCCTCCGGCGTGTCGCCCAGGGCGATGCCGAGATGATTGACCAGGCGCAGCACGCCGCCGGCACCCACCTGGGCGTACAGCGCCAGCTCCGTGTACGCGGGACCGCGCCGCACCAGCGCGCCCCCCGAGTTGTTGCACACGCCACCGAGGACGGACGCCCCGATGCACGAGGAGCCGATCACCGAATGCGGTTCGCGCCCCAGCGGTGCGAGCGTCTTCTCCAGCACGTCCAGGGTCGCGCCCGGCAGGCAGACCACCTGGCGGCCGTCATCCAGCACCTGCACCCCGGTCAGCCGCTGCGTACTGACCAGCACGATGTCGCGGTCGTAGTCCTCGCCATCCGGCGTGGAGCCCCCGGTGAGGCCGGTGTTCGCCGCCTGCATCAGCACGATGCCGCCGGCCTGCACCGTGGCCTCCAGCACGCGCCACAACTCCAGCAGCGTGCCCGGGCGCACCACCGCCAGCACGGGCCCGCCGCCGAAACGGTAGCCCTTGCGGTAGCGGCGGGTGGCCCGCACGCCGGTCAGCACGTGGCCGCCACCCACGGCCCGGCGCAGGCGGGCCAGCAGGGCGTCGTCGGGCGGCTTGGATGCGGGCATGGCGGCATGGTAACGCGCGGCCACGGCGGCCAAGGCCGGGCATGGCATCCTATGTGGCCCATGGCCCGCATCCCCGACGCCTTCATCGACGAACTGCTCGCCCGGACGGATATCGTCGAGGTGGTGGGCGCGCGCGTCCCGCTGAAGCGCCAGGGCAAGGAATATTCGGCCTGCTGCCCCTTCCACGACGAGCGCTCGCCGTCGTTCACGGTGTCGCCGACCAAGCAGTTCTACCACTGCTTCGGCTGCGGCGCGCATGGCACCGCGCTGTCGTTCCTGATGAACTACGACCGCCTCGAGTTCCTCGACGCGGTGGAGGAGCTGGCCCGCCGCAACGGCATGGAAGTGCCGCGCGAGACCCAGCAGCGCAACCAGAACAACGATACCCGCGACCTGTTCGGCGCCCTGGAAGCGGCCGCGCGCTTTTTCCAGCGCCACCTGGAGGGCAGCGACAAGGCCAAGGCCTATCTCGATGGCCGTGGCGTGGATGCGGCCATCCGAACCCAGTTCATGCTCGGCTACGCCCCCGACGGCTACTCCGCCCTGAAGGACGCGCTGGGCACCGACGAGCGCCGGATGAAGCTGCTCGACCGCGCCGGCCTGTTCTCGAAGAACGACCGCGGCCATGTCTACGACAAGTTCCGCGACCGGGTGATGTTCCCCATCCACGACCGGCGCGGCCGCGTGATCGCCTTCGGCGGGCGCGTGCTGCAGAAGGACGATGGCCCCAAGTACCTCAACTCGCCGGAGACGGCGCTGTTCCACAAGGGCCGCGAGTTGTACGGCCTGTGGCAGGTGAAGCAGGCGAACCAGAAGATCGCGCGGCTGGTGGTGGTCGAGGGTTACATGGACGTGGTCTCGCTGTTCCAGTTCGGCGTGAAGGAAGCCGTCGCCACGCTGGGCACGGCGACCACGCCGGAGCATGCCGAGCTGCTGTTCCGCAACGCGCCCGATGTGTATTTCTGCTTCGACGGAGACGCCGCCGGCCAGCGCGCCGCCTGGCGTGCGCTGGAGTCGGTGCTCCCGCGCATGAAGGACGGACGGCAGGCGTTCTTCCTGTTCCTGCCCGATGGCGAGGATCCCGACACCATCGTGCGGCAGGAAGGCGCGGCAGGCTTCGATGCGCGCCTGCAGCAGGCGATGCCGCTGTCGGAGTTCTTCTTCCAGGAACTGGGCAAGGACATCAAGCTGTCCACGCTGGACGGCAGGGCGCGCCTGGCCGAGCGGGCGCGCCCGCTGCTGGCGCAGATCCCCGACGGCGCCTTCGGCGACCTGATGCGCCAGCAGCTGACGGTGGTGACCGGCGTGGGCGCAGGCACCGCCGCACCGTCATCCGCGCCCGCGCCGGCACGCCGTGCGTCTGCATCCAAGCCGGGCCAGAAGCCCAGTCTGGTCCGCCACATCATCGTGCGCCTGCTGCACAAGCCCGCGCTGGCCTTGGCGATCGAATCCACGCACGGGTTCTCCGGCCTTCGATTGCCGGGCATGGACCTGCTGCTGGAACTGCTGGACCTGGTCCACGCGCGCCCCGACATCACCACCGGCGTGCTGCTGGAGCATTTCGCCGAGCGCGACGAGGCGGCCGCGCTGCAGAAGCTGGCGATGCAGGACCTGCCCGGCGACGAGGACAGCTGGCGCCAGGAGGTCCTGGATGCCGCGGTTCAGCTGGAGAAGCAGATGCTGCAGCAGCGGCTCGACGAACTGCAGGCCAAGCAGCGCAATATCGGGCTGGACGAAGCCGACAAGTACGAACTGCGTACCCTGTTGCAGGCCCGCATCGGACGCCATTGAGGACTCGTGATGAAACGCACCGCATCCCTGCTGCTTTCCGCGCTGCTGTGCGCAGCGTCCTTCGCCGCCATTGCCCACGATTTCGCCCAGCCCCGTCCCGGGCTGCGTACCGGGGGGCAGCCCACAGCCGAAGACCTGGAGCGGTTGAAGGCCGAGGGGGTACGCACGGTCATCGACCTTCGCGGCGCCACGGAGGATCGCGGCTACGACCAGGCCGCCGAGGTGCGCCGCCTCGGCATGGACTACATCGCCCTGCCGATCGCCGGCAAGGACGACATCACGCCCGCGAACGCCGCGACCCTGCATGCCCTGCTGGAAGAACATGAAGGCGAAGTGCTGCTGCATTGCGCCTCGGGCAATCGCGTCGGTGCGCTGCTGGCGCTGGCCGCCGTCCAGGTCGATGGCGCATCGCCGGAAGAGGCGCTCACCCTGGGCCGCGCGGCGGGGCTGAAGTCGCTGGAGCCGGTGGTGATGGAACGCTTGGCGAAGCCGGAACGCTGAGGGGTCTGTAGGAGCGACGTGAGTCGCGACCGCACGAACGAAGCCACGTTTCAAGTTCGTTCGTGCGGAAGTGCGGCAACGGCATCGCACGAGCCAAGTAGAAGAAGCGCTGACCAGGAGCGGTCGCGACTCACGTCGCTCCTACAGCAGCATCACCCCGCCGGCACGAATTCGATGCCGCCCACCGCCGCGGCCGGCCGGAGCAGCGGCATCGCCCAGTGGTCGACCAGCAGGAAGGCGAACAGCGCCATCAGGTAGACGATGGAATAGTTGAACACGCGCATGGCGAAGAACTCGTCCGGCGGGTTCAGCAGGCGCCACGCGTACCACAGGAACACCGAGCCCAGCACCAGCGCGCCACCCAGGTAGAAGAAGCCGCTCATGCCGAACACCACCGGCAGCACGGTCACCTCCACCAGCAGCACCGTGTAGAACAGGATCTGCCAGCGCGTGTAGGTCACACCGTGCGTCACCGGCAGCATCGGCACCAGCGCACGCGCATAGTCCTCGCGGCGGAAGATCGCCAGCGCCCAGAAATGCGGCGGCGTCCACACGAAGATGATCAACACCAGCAGCAGCGCGTGCGGCCAGTCCCACTCGCCCCGCATGCCGGTCATCGTGGCCCAGCCCAGCAGCGGCGGCGCCGCGCCGGCGATGCCGCCGATGACGATGTTCTGCGGCGTGGCGCGCTTCAGGAACACGGTATAGATCACCGCGTAGCCGATCAGCGAAGCGAAGGTCAGGACGGCGGTGATGGCGTTGACCCACAGCACCAGGATCGCCATCGACAGCGCCGCCAGCACCAGCGCGAACGCCAGCGCCTGCCACGGCTTCACCTGGCCCTGCACCAGCGGACGCCACGAGGTGCGTGCCATTTTCGCGTCGATGCGCGCATCCAGCAGCTGGTTGATGGCAGCGGCGCTGGAGGCGGCCAGCCAGATGCCGAGGAAGCCCAGCGCGCCGCGCAGCAGCTGCTCGCCATCGGGCAGGCCATCGATGGCCAGGAACATGCCCACCAGCGCGGTGAACACGATCAACGCCACCACGCGCGGCTTGGTGAGGTCCCAGTACTGGCGGAACGTGGACGCCATGTCAGTCGGGCCTGCGCAGGCGTGCGAGCAGCGAGACCATCGTGAACAGCAGCAGCACGGCACCGGCGTTGTGCGCCACGGCGACCGGCAGCGGCAGGTTGAGCCTGACGTTGAGGATGCCCAGGGTGACCTGCGCTGCGATCAGCACGATCAGCGTCAACGACCAGCCGCGCATGCCCGGGGTGCGGAACAGGCGCAGGGCCAGCGCCAGCACATACAACGCCACGACCACCGCCATGGCGCGATGGGTCAGCTGGATGGCGATGCGCGATGCGCCGTCCAGCACACCGCCCTCATAGTCCACGCCGATGCCGCGCCACAGCACGAAGCCTTCGCGGAAGTCCGCCGGCGGTAGCCACTGGCCCACGCACTTGGGGAAATCCAGGCCGCAGGCCAGCGCCGCGTAGTTGGCGCTGACCCAGCCGCCCAGCGCGATCTGGATGCCGAGCAGCACCAGGCCGGCGGTCAGCCAGCGCCGCAGCACGCGGGCGTCGGCCAGCGTGATGGGACGGTCGGTCGCGCGCCACGCCATCCACACCAGCAACGAGAACGTGGTCAGTCCGCCCAGCAGGTGACCCATCACCACGATGGGCTTCAACAGCCACGTCACCGTCCACATGCCCAGCAGCGCCTGGAAGATGATCACCGCCAGCGTCAGGGCGGCGGCGCGCGCCAGGTCGATGTTCGACCAGCGCAGGGCCGCCAACAGCAGGAGGGCTTCACCGAGGATCGCCAGCGCCGATGCCGCGACATGCTCGCCATGCATGTACATCGGAATGGCGGCACCGACCAGTCCGGCGGCGGCCAGGATCTGCGCGATGCCCCAGCGGCGGCGGCGCGCGGCCAGCAGCGCCAGCAACAGCACCAGCACGCCCAGCGACGCGGCGATGTGGCGGTGCACCTGTTCGCGCCACGCCTTGTGGGTCTCGAACGGGCGGATCCCGCTGGCCACGTGCGAAGCCGCTTCGTCGACGGCCTTCGGCCATGCGGCGCGGCCGTAGCAGGTGGGCCAGTCCGGGCAGCTCAGGCCTGCATCGGACAGGCGCACGAACGCGCCGAACACGACGACGCACAGCGTCAGTGCGACCGCCAGCCAGGCGATGCGGTGAAAATGTCGGTAGATCACGGGGCGCGCAACAGCATTCATCATCGTCTGCGGTTCGTTCGGGAGCTCAGATGAGCTTGATCAGCTTGGCGACGTCGGTACGCAGGTGGCCGGGGTCGAAGCCGGGGGCGTAGCGCAGGATCACGAAGCCGTGGGGATCGATCACGTACACCGGCGTGCCGGCGGCATCGTCCACCTGCGGCAGGCGCGCGCGCAGCGGATCGTCGGCACGCACCTGGCGCAGCGCCGAAGACCGTGGCGCCTGCGCGGGGTAGTCGCCGATCCACAGGATGTCGACTTCGTCGGCGTTGTGGCCGAACAGCTGCCAGACCTTGTCCAGGTCACGTGCCAGGGTCAGGCACGGCTCCGCGCAACCGGGCGCGGGGGCGGCCACGATGCGCCAGCGACGTTCGGCGGGCTTCCAGGCGTAGGTACCGCCTTCGACGAGGACGGGCGCCAGGTCGCGCGCATCCACGGGCGGCTGCAGCATCTGGCCATGGTTCTTGTGGCCGGCAGGCTGCCAGCCGGAGAAGCGCAGGATGCCGGCCCCGAACACGGTGCCGAAGAACAGGGCGAACAGGCCGACGAGCATCCACCGCCCGCGACGCCGCTGGGCGGGATCGAATGGTTTGGGGTCCATGGACGGCATTTTCTCACGCCCGGGCCCTCATTGCCCCTATCCGGGGGCAGGACGACGGGGTTCGCGGCCCACCGCTGCTCGATTCTGTTCGCGGTGAGCGTGTCGAACCACCAACGGTGCCGTGGCTCGGCGTCCGCCTCCAAGGCCTCCCGCGCTCAGCGTTCCTTGCCCGCGCTCCGCCGGCTGCGCCAGGTCAGGACCAGTGCCGTGATGAGCACCGCGCCTGCCAGGCCGAACCACTGCACCGCATAGCCCAGGTGGCGTTCCGGCGGCAGCGTGTTCGGCAGGATGTCGAGATCGCGGGCGTAGCCCAGCGGAAGGTCCGGGTCCAGCTTCAGCACGCGCGGCGCCAGCGCCGGCAGGGACAGCGCCCGCGCCAGCGCCTCCGGCTGCAGCGCGATCACCAGCAGGTTGCCGTCCGCCAACGCGGTGGGCGAGGCGTGGGCGATGCCTTCCGACGGGGGCGGCACCAGCAGGCCGGCGACGCGCTGCGGGCCCTGCGGCAGTGCCACATCCGGCATCGTGCGATCGCCCGGCACGGGCAGCCAGCCCAGTTCCACCAGCAGCGGCTCGCCGCCGCCCGCGGGCTGGAACACGCGGTAGGCGCGCACGCCCGGCTGGCGGTCGCGCGTCTGGTTGTCCAGCAGGATGGCCGGGCCGGGCAGGAACTCGCCCCCGCCCGCAGCCCAATCGTAGGCCTGCAGCCGCGACCCATCCCCGGCCAGCGCCAGCGCCTGCGGCTTGCGCCCGGCCAGCACGCGCGCGGTTTCGGCCAGCATGGCTTCCTTCTGTTCCGCCCGTCCCCACTGCCAGGCGCCCAGGCTGCCGAACAGCGACATCGCCAGCACGGCCAGGGTCCAGCCGATCGGCAGCGGCAGGCGCCGGCTCACGGGCTGCGTCCGAATGTCGCACCCACCCCGGGCTTACGCCGGGGAAGCGATAATGCCCGCCTCATCGCCCGCGCCCCGCCGAGGACGCCATGAACGACTCGCTGAAAACCCTGCTGATCATCGCCTTCCTCATCCTCATCGTGTGGAACCTGGGCGCCGGCCTGTATTACATGCTGGTGGACAAGAGCGAGAGCAAGCGCACCGTCAACGCCCTGACCCGCCGCATCGCCCTGTCCGTCGGCCTGATCCTGCTGGTGGTGCTGGCCATCAAGATGGGCTGGATCCAGCCTCACGGGGTCAATCCCGGCTGAGCGCCGTGATGGGTGATTCGTGATTCGTAAAAGCAAAGAGCGACGGGCGACCGTCGCTCTTTGCATATCCGGGATCCGCACTTGCGTATCACAAATCCCGTATCACCAGTCCCGGCTGTTACAGCACGTAGACGAACAGGAACAGGCCCAGCCACACCACGTCCACGAAGTGCCAGTACCACGCCACGGCTTCGAAGCCGAAGTGGTTGTCCTTGCTGAAGTGGCCCTTGGCGCAGCGGAACCAGATGATCGCCAGCATGATCGTGCCCAGGGTCACGTGCAGGCCGTGGAAGCCGGTCAGCATGAAGAAGGTGGAGCCGTAGATGCCCGAACCCAGGGTCAGGTTCAGTTCCTTGTAGGCGTGGATGTATTCCTCGGCCTGGAAGAACAGGAACGTGCAGCCCAGCAGCACGGTGGCGCCCAGCCAGATCAGCAGCTGGCTGCGGTTGCCGGCCTTCAGCGCATGGTGCGCGATGGTGATGGTCACGCCCGAGGTCAGCAGGATCAGCGTGTTGAGCAGCGGCAGGCCCCATGCGGGGATGGTCTGGAACTGCCCGCCCACCTGGGCCGGGCCGGCGCTCGGCCACGCGGCGCTGAAACCTTCCCACAGCAGGCTGTTGGTCATCACGCCGTCGCCCTCGCCGCCCAGCCACGGCAGCGCCAGCGTGCGCGCGTAGAACAGGGCGCCGAAGAAGGCCGCGAAGAACATCACCTCCGAGAAGATGAACCACACCATGCCCATGCGGAAGGACACGTCCACCTGGCGGTTGTAGTTGCCGCCCACCGACTCGCGGATGACGTCGCCGAACCACATGAACAGCGTGGCGCACAGCATGAAGACGCCGGCGTAGAAGGTCCACATGCCCCAGGCGATGTCGTTCAGCCAGCTGGCCACGCCGACCATGGTGACGAACATGGCGATGGAACCCACGAACGGCCACTTGGAGCTGTGCGGCACGAAGTAGATGTTGGCGTCTGGCGAATGGGTTTGTCCCATGGCGTGGCTTCCGGTTGCTGAGCGTGATCAGGGCGCCGCGAGCGGCGAGGGCGATGCATGGCCCCTGCCGATCTGCGCGGTCAGTGCATCGTTCTTGAAGAAGGTATACGACAGGGTGATCGTCTTCACCTCCGCCGGCAGGTCCGGGTCCACGATGAAGCGGACCGGCATGTCGCGGCTTTCGCCGGCCTGCAGGGTCTGGGCGGTGAAGCAGAAGCACTCGGTCTTGGTGAAGTAGCCCGACGCGCGCGCCGGCGCCACCGACGGCACCGCGCTGCCCACGATCGGGCGCTCGCTGTCGTTGCGGGCGAAATACCTGGCCTCGTACAGCTCGCCGGGCACCACCTGCATGGTCAGCTGCTCGGGATGGAAGGCCCAGGGCAGCTTGGAGTTCACGCCGCCGTCGAACTGCACGGTGACCGTGCGCCTGGCCTTGGCGGCCGCCACCGCCGCCTGCCCCGGACCCTGCTCCAGGCGGATGCCGAACACCTTCTCGCAGGCGATGCGGTACAGCGGCACCAGCGAAAACGTCAGCACGAACACGGCCACGGCCACGGCCACCAGCTTGAACAGCCCGGCCGAGTTGGACGGGGACGCGCTCATACGCCCAGCACCGCGCGGCCGATGAAGGCCACGAAGATGGCGAAGGCGATGCCGCCGATCACCCACGCGGTCCGCAGCACCGCCTTGCGGCGGCGCGCGACTTCCTCGGGGGGCAGGACGGGAGCGTTCATGGCGCGGGGGTCGACCGTATCAGTGCGTCACGTCGCCGTGCGCCAGGTCGCCGTCCTTGATGACCGGCGGCGTGGTGAAGGTGTGGTGCGGCGCCGGCGAAGGCACGGTCCACTCCAGGCCCTTGGCGTTCTCCCACGCACGGGCGTCGGCCTTCTTGCCGCTGCGCAGCGAGGACCACAGGATCGCGGCCATCATGAACGGCGTGACGAACATGCCGAACGCGCCGATCGAGCTGATCAGGTTCCAGTCCGCGAACACCGGGTTGTAGTCCGGGATGCGGCGCGGCATGCCGGCCAGGCCCAGGAAGTGCTGCGGGAAGAACAGCAGGTTGACGAACACGATCGTCCACCAGAAATGGAACTTGCCCCAGAACTCGTTGTACATGCGGCCGGTCCACTTCGGCCACCAGTAGTAGGTGGCGGCGATGATGGAGAACAGCGCGCCGGTCACCAGCACGTAGTGGAAGTGCGCCACCACGAAGTAGGTGTCGTGGTACTGGAAGTCCGCCGGCACGATGGCCAGCATCAGGCCGGAGAAACCGCCGATGGTGAACAGGATGACGAAGCCCACCGCCCACAGCATCGGGGTTTCGAAGCTCAGCGAGCCCCGCCACATGGTGCTGACCCAGTTGAACACCTTCACGCCGGTCGGGATGGCGATCAGCATGGTGGCGAACATGAAGTAGATCTCGCCGCCCAGCGGCATGCCCACCGTGAACATGTGGTGCGCCCACACGATGAACGACAGGAAGGCGATCGAGGCGGTCGCGTACACCATGGCCTGGTAGCCGAACAGCGGCTTGCGGCTGAAGGTCGGGATGATTTCCGACACCACGCCGAACGCCGGCAGGATCATGATGTAGACCTCGGGGTGGCCGAAGAACCAGAAGATGTGCTGGTACATCACCGGGTCGCCGCCGCCGGCCGCGTTGAAGAAGCTGGTGCCGAAGAACTTGTCGGTCAGCAGCATGGTCACCGCGCCCGCCAGCACCGGCATCACCGCGATCAGCAGGAACGCGGTGATCAGCCAGGTCCAGCAGAAGATCGGCATCTTCAGCAGGTCGATGCCCGGCGCGCGCATGTTCAGCACCGTGGCGATGATGTTGATGGCGCCCATGATGGAGCTGATGCCCATCATGTGGATGGCGAAGATGGTGAAGGCCACGTTGTAGCCGCCCTGCAACGACAGCGGCGGGTACAGCGTCCAGCCGCCGGCGGGCGCGCCGCCGGGCAGGAACAGCGACATCAGCAGCAGGCTGAACGCGAACGGCATGATCCAGAAGGACCAGTTGTTCATGCGCGGCAGCGCCATGTCCGGCGCGCCGACCTGCAGCGGGATCATCCAGTTGGCCAGGCCCACGAAGGCCGGCATCACGCCGCCGAAGATCATCACCAGCGCGTGCACGGTGGTCATCTGGTTGAAGAACTCGGGCGTGACCCACTGCAGGCCCGGCACCATCAGTTCGGCACGGATCACCACCGACATGCCGGCGCCGATGATGAACATGATGAAGCTGAAGATCAGGTAGAGGGTACCGATGTCCTTGTGGTTCGTGGAGAAGAACCACCGCTCGATGAAGCCCTGCTGGTGACCGTGGTGATCGTCGTGATGGTCGACGGCGGAGTTGGCCATGTGCTTGCTCTCTTGCAGCTGATGCGTGCGGTCGATCAGCCCTGCGCCGACGGCGCGGGGGTCTCGGCGATGGGGGCGGCGTCGGTGGCCGGCGCGTCGGTGGCCGGCGCGGCTTCCGGCGCGGCCGGTGCGGGTTCGGCGGCCGGGGCGGGCTTCTTCGAGGCCAACCACTGTTCGAACTCGGCCTTCGGCACGGCCTTCACCACGATCGGCATGAAACCGTGGTCCTTGCCGCACAGCTCGGCGCACTGGCCGCGGTAGATGCCCGGCTCCTTGATGTCGGTCCAGGCTTCGTTGACGATGCCCGGGATGGCGTCCTGCTTCCAGCCCAGCGCCGGCACCCACCAGGCATGGATGACGTCGTCGGCGGTGATCACGAAACGGATCTTGGTATCCACCGGCAGCACCAGCGGATTGTCGACATCCAGCAGGTAGTGCGGGTTCTTGGCGTAGTCGGGCTGCTCGCCGCTCTGGCGGATGCGGTCCGATTCGCGGTCCAGACGGCTGGTGAAGGACACGTCCTCACCCAGGTAGTCGTACTTCCACATCCACTGGTAGCCGGTGACCTTCACGGTCATCTCGGCGTCGCGGGTGTCGTACATGGCGATCAGCTTGGCGGTGGCCGGCCAGGCCATGACCACCAGGATCAGCACCGGGATGACGGTCCAGATGATCTCGGCGGTGGTGTTGTGGCTGAACTGCGCCGGGACCGCGCCCTTGGACTTGCGGAACCTGAACATCGCATAGCCCATCGCGCCGAACACGATCAGGCCGATCACGATGCACACGATCAGCGCCACCATGTGCGCGTCGTAGGCGTGCTGGGACGAGGCGGTGACGCCCTTGCCCATGTTCAGCTGCCACGGCTTCGGGTCCGCCGACTGCGCCCATGCCAGTGCGGGCATCGCCAGCAGCATGCACGCCGTCGCCAACCGCTTCCACATCCCATTCACTTGCGTCATTGCCTAGACCCCAATGCGTCATCGGTTGCGGCCGCTCGCGGCCGCCAGTAGATCCTGCAGCGTGTCCGCCAACTCCCGGCGTTCGGCCGGTCCCAGGAAATCGCCTACCTGGACCTGCCTGCCGCTGGAAGCCAGCGAAACCCGTTCGCCTCCCCGCTCGATGCACAGCCGCACCCAATAGGGATGCGCCCGGAACACCGCCCCGGACCGGGAGGTGGTCACCTCCACCGCCTCGGGACCGATGCGGATCTCCTCGCCCCGTTCGCCCCCGCGCCACAGCGCGCGCAGCGCCAGGGCGAGGATGGCCGAATGGAGCAATGCGAAAGCCGGCGCGAAGGCGTTGCCTCCCCACCAGCCCAGCATGGCGACGATCCACATCGCGCCCGACAGCACGGCGAACAACAGGATGAACTGGCGGCGCGAAAGCGCCCTCGGTGGCCGCAGCCGGAGCCGCGCACCGTGTCCGTCCCACGTTGACGGCACCACTTCGATCATGTCGTCCGCCACACGATCCGGGCTGCGGAAAACCGCCAAATGGTAGCCCCGGCCACACTTTGCGGCAAGTTGCATTGATCCTGGACAAGGCGCGCCGGCCCGTCGTGCCCGCACCCGCGCGGCGGTGCGGACGCATTCCGCGACCGCCGTCACCGCGTGGGCAGGTGCGCCGCGGACACCGGCCAGGGGCTGCCGGCGGGCATATCCGGCCCGACCGTGCGGCCCTAAACTAATGGACTGCCTTTGGACCGCCCCGCCGTCATGTCGAGCCCTTCCCCCCTGTCGTCGCCTGCCACCCCGCCCGCGGGCGGCATCATCGCCCCCGAACTCCCCGCCGCCCCGCCGCCGCTGCGCGCCGCCATCACGGCCGCCTGGCTGCGCGACGAGACCGAGCACGTGCGCGAACTGCTCGAACAGGCCCGCCTGCCCGCTGCCGAGCAGGCCCAGGCCCAGAAACTGGCCGTGGACCTGGTGAAGCGGGTCCGCGCCCGCGCCCAGGACCAGGGTGCCATCGAGGCTTTCATGCGCCAGTACGATCTGGGCAGCGAGGAGGGCGTGCTGCTGATGTGCGTGGCCGAGGCCCTGCTGCGCATCCCCGATCAGGACACCGCCGACAAGCTGATCCGCGACAAGCTGGGCGATGCCGACTGGGAAAAGCACCTGGGCCAGAGCGATTCGGTCCTGGTGAATGCCTCCACCTGGGGCCTGATGCTGACCGGCAAGCTGGTCAACCTGAACGACCTGACCCGCGCCGACGTGCCCGGCGCCTTCAAGCGCCTGGTCGGCCGCGTGGGCGAGCCCGTCATCCGCCTGGCCGTGCGCCAGGCCATGCGCATCATGGGCCACCAGTTCGTCATGGGCCGCACCATCGACGAAGCGCTGTCGCGCAGCCGCAAGGGCGGGAACGCCGAGTACCGCTATTCGTTCGACATGCTGGGCGAGGGCGCGCTGACCACGAAGGACGCCGCCCGCTACCTGGAGGCCTACCGCCAGGCGATCCACGCCATCGGCCGCACCGGGCAGGCGCCCCATCAGCCTTTCACCGACGTGTTCGCCGCCCCCAGCATCTCCATCAAGCTGTCGGCGCTGCACCCGCGCTACGAGCACGCCAAGCGCGCCCGCGTGATGAAGGAACTGGCCCCGGCCATCCTGGAGCTGGCGCAGCTGGCCAAGTCCTATGGCATCGGCTTCACCATCGATGCCGAGGAAGCCGACCGCCTGGAACTGTCGCTGGACCTGATCGAGGCCACCTTCTCCGACCCGTCGCTGGACGGCTGGGAGGGCTACGGCCTGGCCGTGCAGGCCTACCAGAAGCGCACGCCGTACGTGATCGATTTCCTGGCCGACCTGGCGCGCCGCGTCGGTCGCCGCATGCCGGTGCGCCTGGTGAAGGGCGCGTACTGGGACGCCGAGATCAAGCGCGCGCAGATCGACGGCCACCCGGGCTACCCGGTGTTCACGCGCAAGCCGAACACCGACGTGTCGTACCTGGCCAACGCGCGCCGCATGCTCGATCAGGGCGACGCGCTGTACCCGATGTTCGCCACCCACAACGCGCAGACGATCGCGGCGATCCGCTCCATCGCCCAGGGCCGCCCGTACGAGCACCAGAAGCTGCACGGCATGGGCGACGACCTGTATGCCGAAGTGGTGCCGCAGCACCGCCTGGGCATCCCGTGCCGCGTGTACGCGCCGGTGGGTTCGCACGAGGACCTGCTGCCGTACCTGGTCCGCCGCCTGCTCGAGAACGGCGCCAACAGCAGCTTCGTCAACCGCATCACCGACGAGAACGTGGCCATCGAGGATCTGGTGCGCGACCCGGTGCAGACGGTGTCGGCATTCGACGCCATCCCGCACCCGCGCATTCCGCTGCCGGTCGACCTCTTCCGGAGCCAGCCGGCTCCCATCCAGCATTCAGACAGGGACAATTCCATGGGCGCCAACCTCGCCAACGACAACGATCTGCGCGCGCTGGCCGAGCGCATCAACGCCGCGGTCAAGCCATGGCGCGCCGCGCCGCTGGTGCCGGGCGCCATCGTGTCCGGCGCAGCCCTGCCGGTGACCAACCCCGCCGACCGCCGCCAGACCGTGGGCGAATGGCAGCCGGCCGACAGCGGCACCGTCGAGAAGGCATTGGCGAACGCCGTCGCCGCGCAGCCGGCCTGGGACCGCACGCCGGCCGCCAGCCGCGCGGCGATCCTCGAGCACGCCGCGCGCCTGCTGGAACAGCGGATGGCCGACTACATCGCCCTGTGCGTGAAGGAAGCCGGCAAGACCATCCCCGACAGCGTGGCCGAGGTGCGCGAAGCGGTGGACTTCCTGCGCTATTACGCCGCCCAGGCACGCACGCAGTTCGGCGCGCCTGAACACCTGCCCGGCCCGACCGGCGAGTCCAACCAGCTGCAACTGCAGGGCCGCGGCGTGTTCGTCTGCATCAGCCCGTGGAACTTCCCGCTGGCGATCTTCCTGGGCCAGGTCAGCGCCGCGCTGGCCGCCGGCAACAGCGTGATCGCCAAGCCGGCGGAGCAGACCAACCTGATCGGCCACTCCGCGGTGAAGCTGCTGCACGAGGCCGGCATTCCCGAGGCCGTGCTGCAGTTCCTGCCCGGCGACGGCGCCACCGTCGGCGCCGCGCTGACGAAGGATCCGCGCGTGGCCGGCGTGGCCTTCACCGGGTCCACCGAGACCGCGCGCGCGATCAACCGCGCGCTTGCCGGCCGCGAGGCCGGTCCGATCGCCACGCTGATCGCCGAGACCGGCGGCCAGAACGCCTTCATCGCCGACTCCTCCGCACTGCCGGAGCAGTTGGTGAAGGATGCGATGGGCTCGGCGTTCACCTCCGCCGGCCAGCGCTGCTCGGCCGCGCGCGTGCTGTTCGTGCAGGACGACATCGCCGACAAGGTGATGACGATGCTGGCCGGCGCGATGGACGAACTGAAGATCGGCGACCCGGGCCTGCTGTCGACCGACGTCGGCCCGGTGATCGACGCCGATGCGCTGAAGATCCTCGAGGACCACGCCGCGCGCATGGCCGGCGAAGCGCGCCTGATCAAGCAGGCCCACGCGGGCGAGGACACCGCGCACGGCACGTTCTTCGCGCCGCGCGCCTGGGAACTGAAGTCGCTGGACCAGCTGCACAAGGAGGTCTTCGGACCGGCCCTGCACGTGGTGCGCTGGAAGGCCGACCAGCTGGATGCGGTGATCGACCAGATCAATGCCACCGGCTACGGCCTGACCCTGGGCGTGCACTCGCGCATCGACGAGACCATCGACCGCATCGCCGCGCGGGTGAAGGTCGGCAACGTCTACGTCAACCGCAACCAGATCGGCGCGGTGGTCGGCGTGCAGCCGTTCGGCGGCCAGGGCCTGTCGGGTACGGGACCCAAGGCCGGCGGCCCGCACTATCTGCCGCGCTTCGCCACGGAGAAGACGGTCACCGTCAACACCACGGCCGCCGGCGGCAATGCGTCGCTGTTGACGCTGGGCGACTGAGCGTCGCGGCGCCAGCGGACACGCTGCAGCAAGCCCCGCTCCGGCGGGGCTTTTTTTCGCGCGTCATGACCAAGCGCACTGATCCGCGGTGGCGTGCGGGGCCAAGCTTCGCGTTGCCGATTCGCTGAACGCAGACCCCACACCCGGCGCCTGCGTCCCCGCCGTGCAGCCGGATCGTGGCGCATCCTGCGTTTGCCCGGGGACAGGGACCTCCACGGCCATCACGGCCCCATCGCATGACGACCGATTTCTATAACCTGCTGTTGACGGATTCCGCGCTGGCCGCGCTGCTGCTGGCGCTGTTCCTCCACGTCGGCCGGGTTTCGCGCGGCGTGCGCGGCATCGCCACGTGGGGCATCGCGCACTTCCTGTATTCGCTGGGCGCAGCGATGCTGGACGGCACCGCGCAGGAACTGGCGCGCGCCGGCGACGATGGTCTCGCGCACTGGACCGCGGGCCTGGGCGGACTGCTCGCCTGTGCGGGCCTGGTGGGGCTGGCGTGGTCGATCATCCAGTTCGTGCAGCAGCGCACGCTGTCGCGTTGGGAACGCGCCCTGCTGCCGGCGTGCATCGCGTTTTCGCTGGCCGGCTGGGCGCTGCGCGGCACGGTGGATGCGCAGGGCGCGGCGATGAGCGCCACCGAAGTCATCGTGCTGGTGGTGATGATCGGCCACCTGCGGGTGCTGCGGCGGGCACCCGACCACGTCCCCGCGCGCCTGATGATCGGCGGCTGCCTGGTGCTGCTGTGGCTGTACGGCAGCGACCTGCTCGCCGCGCTGACCGGCCGCTACGGTCCGAACCCGATGTGGGTGAACCTGGACCTGTCGATCTGGTACCTGCTCAACTTCTGCATGCTGATGCTGGCCAGCTTCCGCGCCGCCGAACCCTTGCGCCGGGGCGCGCTGTTCGATCCGCTGACCGGCGCGCTCAACCGCCGCGGCCTGGACAACGAACTGCAGTCGCGCGGCACGTGGCGGCCGGCCGAGCACGGCCTGGCGGTGATCGCGCTGGACCTGGATCACTTCAAGGCCGTCAACGACGACCACGGGCACGAGGCCGGCGATCTGGTGCTGCAGCGCTTCTCGGACGTGGTGCGGGCGTGCATCCGCAGCGACGACCTGTTCGCGCGGCTGGGCGGCGAGGAGTTCATGCTGGTGCTGCGCGACACCCGCGCCGACACCGCGCAGGCACTGGCCGAGCGCATCCGCGAGCAGGTGATGGCGCTGGAGTTCGCGCCGATCGGTACCGGTTTCCGCGTCACGGTGAGTCTGGGCGTGTCGTTCACCGCCGACCGCGACGCGCCCTACGACACCCTGATGCGGCTGGCCGACGAAGCCCTGTACGCCGCCAAGCACAAGGGCCGCAACCGGATCGAGGTACGCTGGCACCCCGCCTGACCCCGAGACCGCCATGCCGCGCCCCCATCGTCTTGCCCTCGCCCTGCTCCTGTGCGGCACCGCGCCGCTCGCCCAGGCATCGGCCTACCGGTCGGTGTGCCCTGCCGATCCGGGCCGCGCGCCCTCGGGCACGCTGACCGCGACACGCGTCTCCGCCGCGGCCGTCGACGACGACCAGGGCCGCCTTTATGAAGGCGCCGTGTGGAAGGACGGTGCGCTGTACCTGTCGGATTTCGTGCACAGCGGACGCTTCCCATCGCGCATCCGCCGCTTCACCCCGCCCGACCGCTGGGAGACCGTGGTCGAGGACAGCGGCAGCAATGGCCTGGCGCTGGATACCGAGGGCCACCTCATCGCCGCCACCCACGACCGCAAGCAGGTGGCGCGCGTGGATCTGGGCGACGGCACGCGCACGCCGCTGGCGTCCGGCTTCGAGGGTGCGCCGTTCAACTCCCCCAACGACCTGGTGATGGCGGCCGACGGCACGCTGTTCTTCACCGACCCGGACTACCAGCGCAAGGCTGCGCCGGGCGGCCAGCCGCTGACGCGCGTGTACCGCCATCGCGACGGCGCGACCACCGTGGTGGACGACACGCTGCGCAATCCCAATGGCATCGCGCTCTCGCCCGATGGCGGCACGCTCTACGTGGCCGGAGGCACGGCCGACGGCGACGTGCTGCGCGCTTATCCGGTGGTCGATGGCATCCCGGGCGCCGGTCACGACCTGGCCCGCATCTCGGGCGGCGACGGCCTGGCGGTGGACTGCCTGGGCAACATCTACGTGACCGAGCACGGCGAACGGCGCGTGCGCGTGTTCTCGCCGGCGGGCGAGGTGCTGGCCACCATCGGCGTGGATGCCAACATCACCAATGCGGCCTTCGGTGGCGGCGACCGGCGCACGCTGTACCTCACCGGTGCGGCCAGCCTGTGGTCGATCGAGCTGCCGGTCGCCGGCCTGCCGTACTGACCGGGCAACGCGGCGAGCTTCAGCCCTGATGCCGTACGCGCAGGAGCGTCGGGGGCCACGCCGCTGCAGCACAGAAGCGCCGGCAAAGAAAAACCCCGCCGAGGCGGGGTTTTTCGGGGCTCCGGTGCGCGGGGCGATCAGAACCGGTACTGCATCGACACGCCGTACAGGTCGGCGCCGCCGTCGAACTCGCCGACCAGGCGCGCACGCGTGCTGGTGGTCAGGTCGATCTCGGGCGTGTCGACGATGTCGAGCTTCACGTAGCTGGCGTTGATCTCGAAGTTCTCCGACAGCGCCCAGGTCAGGCCCAGCGAGTACCACATGCGGTCCTGGTCGGGCAGGCGCGGCGTGCGGTACGGACGGCTCACCGGGGAGTCGTCGCGGGCCACACCGGCGCGGAAGGTGAACGCGTCGCTGAACTTGTATTCGCCGCCGATCGAGTAGAACCAGTTCTCGGCCCAGTTGTACTCCTCGGCCGAATCCGGCTGCACGGGATTGTCGAACTCGATGCGGATTTCCTGCAGCGAGGTCCAGTCGGTGCGGCTGGCTTCGGCCATCACGGTGAAGCGGTCGGTGGCGTAGTAGGTGGCGCTGAAGGTGTCCACGGCCGGCGTGGTCAGCTTCGCCAGCGCGTTCGAGTCGGTGAACAGCCGGGGACCGACGCCCGGCGGCAGATTGGGATTGTTGTCGAACGCGGTGCGGACTTCCGACGGCACGGTGAAATCGCCCTTGCCTTCCAGCTCATGGTCGATCTCGGAACGGTGCGAGTAGCCCAGCGACCACTTCTCGCTCGGACGCCAGTTCACGCCGACGATCCAGCCCCAGCCGTTGTCGGTGCCGTTGACGTGGGCCAGACCGTCATTGCGCTGCGGGCCGTAGGGCGAGCCGGGCGTGAGGCAGGCGGCGGGATTCTGGCCGCAGATGACGGTGCCGAAGTCGACGGCCTGCGACAGGGTCACGTCCGCGTGCTCGTAGACCAGGCCGGCGCCGACCGAGAAGCTGTCGCTCAGTTCCAGCGAGGCGGCCAGGGTCAGGTCGATGATCTTGACGTCCGATTCCAGCGCGTGGTAACGCCCCTTCCAGCCAGCGTCGTATTCGGTCTTCAGGCCGAACGGCGCGCTGATCATGGCGCCCAGCGTCAGGTATTCGAAGTCGCCGCTCAGCGGCAGGATGAAGGACGCGGCCGGCACGGCGCTCACGTCACCGGCGTCGCCGCCGTCGCCCCCGGTCAGCGGCTGCTGGAACGGCGTGC
Source organism: Pseudoxanthomonas sp. F37 (assembly GCF_022965755.1). Classification (NCBI taxonomy): domain Bacteria; kingdom Pseudomonadati; phylum Pseudomonadota; class Gammaproteobacteria; order Lysobacterales; family Lysobacteraceae; genus Pseudoxanthomonas; species Pseudoxanthomonas sp. F37. The sequence goes on from NZ_CP095187.1 coordinate 3,902,173, forward strand.
CGGTGGCGGCGGTGCCGGTACCGGAGAATTCGTAGGACAGGTCGATGGCGGTGACGTCGGCCTGCAGCGTGCGCTCGGTGAAGGTCGACATGACGGCCGGGTTGTTGGCCACGACCGAGGCGTCGCCCTTGGCGGAGGCCGCACCGGCCATCGCACGGCCTTGGGCCTTGACGCTGTTTTCCTTCAGCTGGAAGGCGGCTGCATGCACGTCGCCGTAGGCCAGCGCGGCGGTGATGCCGAAGGCCAGCGCGGAAACGCGGGCCAGGTTCTTGGTGAATTCCATCAGTGATCTCTCCGGGAGACGTGGGTGAAGGTCGTCTGCGTCGTCCACGGCCGCGGTGTGTAATCCACCTTTCCGGCCTGCCGGAAGCCCCTCCCGACATACGACGCCGTATGCAGTATACCCGCTAACCAAACACTAACAATCGGCTGTAAGTCATTGCCCCTATTCAGTTTCGTTGCACCGCACCATGGGCAGTGCGGCGGCGACCGGGTACAGTGCGGCGCCATGTTCGTCTCGCTGCCTTCCCGCCGGAAACCCCCCGTCCGCTGGGCCACGCCGACGCTGCTGGTGCTGCTGTCGGCGGCGTTCTGCTGGGCCCTGACCCAGGAAGAAGTCGCGAAAGCCCACCTGCTGACCCAGTGGGGCGCGCTGACCGGCGGCATGGTGGCGCCCGAAGTGTGGCTGGCCTCGTTGCAGCGAGGCACAGTGTTGCGGCTGTTCACGGCACTGTTCCTGCACGCGGACTGGGCCCACCTGCTGGGCAACCTGGTGTTCCTGCTGATCTTCGGCCTGCCCGCCGAACGGGCCATGGGGCCGTGGCGTTTCCTGCTGCTGTTCCTGGTGGGCGGCGCGGTGGCCAATGTCGCGGCGGTGCTGAGCATCGGCACGCCGGACCGCGTCATCATCGGCGCCAGCGGCGCCATTTCCGCCGTCATCGGCGCCTATCTGGCCCTGTTCCCCACCGCCAAGCTGGGCGTGGTGCTGCCGCTGGGACTGTTCCTGGAATTCGTGAAGGCGCCCGCCTCGCTGCTGATCGGCATCTGGGCGCTGCTGCAGGTGGTGTTCGCCTATACCGGCCCGGCATTCGGCGCGGTGGCGTGGTGGGCGCACATCGCCGGTTTCCTGTTCGGCGTGGTGTTCGCGCTGTTCGTGCGTGCGGCCATTGCCCGGCGCATGCGCAAGCGGCAGGGATATTGAAGGCAGGAGTGAGGGGAGAGAAGTGAGGAGTGAGTGGGAGCAGGCCGGCTTTTGCTCACTCCTCACTCCTCACTCCTCACTCCTCTCCGCTCACTCCTATAATCGCCTCATGAAGAACACGCTCTACAAGGTCACGTTCCACAACCACACCAAGGTCTACGAGGTGTACGCGCGCAAGGTCGCGGCCAGCGGCCTGTGGGGGTTCACCGAGGTCGCCGAACTGGTGTTCGACATGCACGAAGGGCTGGTGGTGGACCCCACCGAAGAACGCCTGCGCGACGAATTCGGCAACACCAAGGTGCTGCACCTGCCCATGCAGAGCATCATCCGGGTGGAGGAAGTGGAACGGAAAGGCCAGTCCGCGATCCGCGACGCCGCCACCGGCGAGAAAGTGGTGACGCCCTTCCCCATGCCGGCCAAGCCGCGCTGACCCCACCCGGGCACCGGGCGGCCCCCGCCCGTCCTATGATGGCGCTCCACGCACGGGGCGCCTGATGTCCACCTCACACCTGTCGGTCTATTTCTTCCTGCAGGCCGGCCTGATCATCGTGGCCTGCCGCCTGGTGGGAAAGCTGGCCCAGCGCATCGGCCAGCCCCAGGTGGTGGGCGAGATGATCGCCGGCGTGATGCTGGGACCCTCGCTGCTGGGCGCGGTGCTGCCCGGGGCGCAGGCGCTGCTGTTCCCGAAGGCGACGCTGGACATGCTCTACGTGGGCGGCCAGGTGGGCGTGGGACTGTACATGTTCCTGGTGGGCACGGAGTTCCAGGCGACGCATATCCGCACGCGCTACCGCAGCGCGATGGCGGTCTCCTGGGCCGGCATCGCGGTGCCGTTCCTGCTGGCCTTCGCACTGGCGCCGTGGCTGCAGCACGTACCCGGGCTGTTCGCCGGCCATGCGCGCTTCCTCGAAGTCGCTCTCTTCCTCGGCGCAGCCATCGCGATCACGGCCTTCCCCATGCTGGCGCGCATCATCCACGAGCGCGGCCTGGCCGGCACGCCACTGGGCACGCTGGCGCTCACCGCGGGCGCGATGGACGATGCGGCCGCCTGGTGCATCCTGGCGGTCGTGCTGGCCAGCTTCGGCGGCAGCTGGGGCCAGGCGTGGCTGGCGATCGGCGGCGGCATCGCCTACCTCGCCTTCATGCTGCTGGCAGGACGACGCATGCTGGCGCCGCTGGCGGCGCAGGTGCCGGCGGACGGGCCCCTGCCCACGCCGGTGTTCGCGTGGGTGATGGCGGCGTTCTTCCTGTGCGCCTGGGCGATGGACGCCATCGGCATCCACGCGGTGTTCGGTGGCTTCGTCCTGGGCATCTGCCTGCCGCGCGGCGCGCTCACCGAGCGCCTGCGCGAGCGCCTGCAGGCGGTGGTGGTGGTCGTGCTGCTGCCGTTGTTCTTCACCTATTCCGGCCTGAAGACCCAGCTGTCCGTCCTGCTGGACCCGTCCATCCTGGCGCCGGCCATCGCCATCCTGCTGGCGTCCTTCGGTGGCAAGGCGGTCGCCTGCTGGGCCGCGGCGCGGCTGTCCGGCGAATCCCCGCGCGATGCGAGGGCCATCGGCGCGCTGATGAACGCCCGTGGCCTGATGGAGCTGATCATCATCAACATCGGCCTGCAGGCGGGCCTCATCGAGCCGGGCCTGTTCACCATCCTGGTGATCATGGCGATCCTGACCACGCTGATGGCCACGCCGCTGTTCAACCGGGTCATGCGCGAGCGCCCCGCGCCGGCCTTGCCGGCGGCGGGCGGCCCGCCGGCATGAGCCGCGGGAATCAGCGCGGGACGGCGGTCGTTCTGGCGCGGGCGGTGACGGCGAGTTTCTTCAGCTCCGCCAACGCGGCCTTCACCGGCGCATCGCCATCCAGCACATCGCCGGGCGTGTAGCCGGCCAGGCCTTCGTCGTCGCCCCGCAGGTGGCCGGGCAGGGTGGCCTCGGTGACATAGAGCTGGCCGTCCTGGCCGAGGACCGCATCCGGCGCGGCGCCCTCGGGCTTGACCACCACGTCGGGGACGATCCCGCTGGCCTGGATCGACCGGCCGCTGGGCGTGTAGTAGCGCGCGGTGGTGAGCTTGACCGAGTCGCCGTTGTCCAGCGGCAGCACCGTCTGCACGGAGCCCTTGCCGAAGGTGCGACTGCCGACCACGCGCGCGCGGCCGTTGTCGCGCAGCGCGCCGGCCAGCACTTCCGAGGCGCTGGCCGAGCCGGCATCGACCAGCACCACCACCGGCGCGCCGTTCAGGCGGTCGCCCGGGGTGGCATCGAACTTGGAATCGCTGATCGGCAGGCGCCCGCGCGTGCTGACGATGGTGCCCTTGTCCAGCAGGTCGTCGGCCACCTGCACGGCGGCCAGCAGCAGCCCGCCCGGGTTGCTGCGAAGGTCCAGCACCAGCCCGCGCAGGGCGCCGCCTTCCTGCAGCCGCTCGAGCTGCTTCTGGAAATCGGCGGCGGTGTCGGTCTGGAACGCGCTGATGCGCACGTAGCCGTATCCCGGCTCCAGCAGGCGGCCGCGCACGCTGGTCACGCGGATGGTGTCGCGCACCAGGGTGACGTCGAACGGCTTGGGCATGCCCTCGCGGACGATGGTCAGGGTGATCTTGCTGCCGGGTTCGCCGCGCAGGGGCTCCATGCCGTCGTCGGCGCTGATCGGCTTGCCGTCGATGGCGGTGATGACATCGCCCGATTTGATGCCGGCCTTCGCGGCGGGCGTGTCGTCTATCGGCGACACGACCAGCAGGGTGCGGTCGGGCTGCTGCTGCAACTCCACGCCGATGCCTTCGTAGGCGCCGTTGGCCTGCTCGTCGAAGGCCTCGGAATCGGCCTTGTCGAAGTAGGTGCTGTGCGGGTCCAGGTCCAGCAGCAGGCCGCGGATGGCGGACTGCATCAGCTTCTTGTCCTCCACCGGCTCCACGTACGCTTCCTTCACCGCATTGAACACGGCGACGTAGCGGCGGATCTCCTCCAGCGGCACCTTCGAGGGCGCGTTTTCGGCGGCATCGGGGTCGTCGCTGGGCGCCACCACCGGCGGCGAGTCCGGCTGCGCCTGCTGCTGCGCCCGCGCGGGCATGGCCGCGAGCAGCACGACAGTCAGGAGGGCCAGGGGAAGACGCTGCAGCATGCGGAACTCCGGGTGGGGCTGGACGGACTCCGCGGACGGTGGCGGAGCTCGCCCGGATTATGCGTGAAGCCGTGCGGCGCGGATGTTCAAGCCCGGTTATGCGCCCCGGCGCCGTTCATCGCCGCTGCAGCCACGAGGACGGGTCCACGGGTTGGCCATTGCGCCGCAATTCGAAATACAGCGCCGCCTGGCCCTGCCCGCCCGAGGTGCCGACGCGGGCCACCGCATCGCCGCGTTTGACCCGGTCGCCGCTGTCCTTCAGCAGGCTGTCGTTATGCGCGTACAGGCTCATGTAGCCGTTGCCGTGGTCCAGGATCAGGATCAGGCCGTAGCCGGTCATCCATTCGGAGAACACCACGGTGCCGTCCGCCACCGCCGTCACCGGCGTGCCCGCCGGCGCACCGATCAACACGCCGGTACTGGCGCGGCCATCGGGCATGCGGCCGCCATAGCGCGCCAGCAGGCTGCCCGACACCGGCCAGCCCAGGCCACCCACCTTCAGCGGCGGCGCCGATGCGACGGCGGGCCGCGCAGGTGCGCTGTCGCGCGCCGAGCGGCCGGCACCGGCACCGGCAGCGTTCTCGCGCTTCTTCGCGGCGGCCGCTTCGGCAGCGGCGCGGCGCGCGGCGGCACGGCGCTCGGCTTCGGCACGCGCGGCGGCGGCGCGCAGATTGGCCAGCAGGCGCTCCAGCGAACGCGCGTCCTGCCCCAGGGCCTTTTCCTTGGCGGCGCGGTCCTGGTAGCGCTCGTCCAGGTCGGCGACCAGGCTCGCACGCGTCTTCCGGTCCTTTTCCAGCTGCATGACTTCGTCGCGCTGGCGCGCACGCGCGGCCTCCAGTCCGGCGCGGCGCGATGCGATCTCGCGTTCGACCTCATCCAGGGAGGCCAGATCGGCGGTCAGTGCATCGATGCGGCGTGCCTGGTCGCGTTGCACATAACGGTGGTAGGCCAACAGGCGGTTCGCGTCGGCCACGCGGTCCTGCGACAGCAGCACCTTCAGCGGGGCATCGCCGCCCTGCTGGTAGGCCGCCCGCACCAGCGCGCCCAGTTGCGCCCGCTGTCGCTGCCGCTGCGCCTGCAGCGTGTCGCGCCGTTGCTGCAGCTCGGCCAGTGCCTCGGCTTCGCGGCGCATGGCGGCTTCCGTCTCGGCCAGCGACCGCGAGGTACGGCCGACTTTCTCATCGGCCTCGCGCAACTGGCGCGAGGCCGCACCGCGTTCGCCCTCCAGCTTGCGGCGCTCCTGCGCGATCGATTTCAGCTCGCTGCGCACGCGCTGCAGCTTCTGCTCGGCCTCGCGCGAGGTCTGCGCCGGCGCGGCCGCAACGAAGGACACGCCGGCCAGCAGGACCGCGACGCAGGTGGCGCGCAGGCGATGCGGCATCAGGCGGCGATCAGGCTGCGGCCGGTCATGTCGGCCGGTTGCGGCAGCCCCAGCAGGTCGAGCAGGGTCGGCGCGACATCGCGCAGCGCGCCCCCCGCGCAGCGTCGCCGCACGCTCGCCCACATAGACCAGCGGCACCGGACCCACGGTATGCGCGGTGTGCGGCTGTCCGGTCTCCGGATCGCGCATCATCTCCAGGTTGCCGTGGTCGGCGGTGATGATCATGGCGCCGCCGGCGGCGCGCACCGCGGCGTCGACTTCGCCGATGGCCTTGTCCACCGCCTGCGCGGCCAGGATCGCGGCCTGCAGGTCGCCGCTGTGGCCGACCATGTCGGGATTGGCGATGTTGCAGACGATGGCATCGAAGCGGCCGGAACGGATGGCCGCCACCAGCTTCTCGGTCAGCTCGGGACAACTCATTTCCGGCTGCAGGTCGTAGGTGGCGACCTTCGGGCTGGGCACGAGGATGCGTTCCTCGCCGGCGAACGCGTCTTCCCGCCCGCCACTGAAGAAGAACGTCACGTGCGCGTACTTCTCGGTCTCGGCGATGCGCAGCTGGGTCAGCCCGGCGTCGGCCAGCAGTTCGCCGAAGGTATGCCGCAGGTCGTCCGGCGCGAACGCCACCGGCGCGGGCAGCTTCGCGTCGTATTCGGTCAGGCAGACGAAGCGCGCCAGCGCCGGTACGCGCGCCTGGAAGCCGTCGAAGGCCGGCGACACGAACGCCGCGGTCAGCTGGCGCGCGCGGTCGGCGCGGAAGTTCATGAACACCACGGCATCGCCGTCGGCCATCGGCCTCGCGCCGTCGATCACCGTGGGCAGCACGAACTCGTCGTTCTCGCCGCGCGCATAGGCGGCTTCCAGCGCGGCGATGCCGCTGGCGGCATGGTGCCCGCTCTTCGCTTCGACCAGCGCATCCCACGCCAGGCGCACGCGGTCCCAGCGCTTGTCGCGGTCCATCGCGTAGTAACGGCCGCTGACCGACGCGATGTGCGCATTGCCGAGCTTCGCGCACAGGTCCTGCAGCGCGCGCAGGCTGGGTTCGGCCGACTTGGGCGGCGTGTCGCGGCCGTCCAGGAACGCGTGCACCGCCACCCGCGGGACGTCCTGCCGCCTGGCCAGCTCCAGCATCGCGAAGATGTGCTGCTCATGGCTGTGCACGCCGCCGGGCGAGAGCAGGCCGAACACGTGCAGGGTCTTGCCGTCGGCCCTGGCGGCCCGGCACGCGGCGACCAGCTGGGCGTTGTCGTAGAAACTGCCATCCTCGATGGCGGCGTCGATGCGGGTCAGGTCCTGGTAGACGATGCGGCCGGCACCCAGGTTCATGTGGCCCACTTCCGAATTGCCCATCTGCCCGTCCGGCAACCCAACGTGGCGGCCCTCGGTATGGATCAGCGTGTGCGGCGCGGTGGCCAGCAGGCGCCGCCAGTTCGGCAGATCGGCCTGCGCCAGCGCATTGTCGGCGGGGTCCTCACGGTGGCCCCAGCCATCCAGGATCAGCAGGACCACGGGCTTGGGACGGTTCACGGACGCGGGGGATGCGGACACGGCGGATTCCGGTGACTTCAGGCAGGTGCCGATTGTAGCGAAGCGTGCTCCCATGCATGCCGATGCGGCGTGTTTAAACCCTCGGGCATGCCGCCGCATCAGACCGATACGAGACCACCGGAGAGGCAACCCCATGACACGTACCCGTACCGCACTGCTGCTGACCCTGGCCCTGGCCGCCACACCCGCCCTGGCCCAGCAGGACGTCTCCAAGGTGAACGGCAGCGTTTCCGCCGACGCCGGCCAAGCCTATGGCGACCTGGAAACGGTCAACGGCAGCGTCAGCATCGCCGCCGGCGCCACCGTCGAGGACGCCAGCACCGTCAACGGCAGCATCACCGTGGGCGACAAGGCCCAGGCCGCCTCCCTGGAAACCGTCAACGGCGCGATCCGCATCGGCAAGGACGTGCAGGTGCGCAAGGATGTGGAAACCGTCAACGGCAGCATCTTCACCGACCGCGGCACCACCATCGGCGGCAACGTCGACACCGTCAACGGCGCCATCGGCCTGGTCGGCACCCAGCTGGCCGGCGGCATCGAAACGGTCAACGGCGACATCACCGTCGGCATCGGTTCGCACGTCACGGGCGGCATCAAGGTGGAGAAGCCGCGCGGCTGGAGCATCAAGCCCCGCCGCGACCCGCGCATCATCATCGGCCCGAACGCCGTGGTCGAGGGTCCGCTGGTATTCGAGCGCCCGGTCACGCTGTACGTGCACACCAGCGCCAAGGTCGGGCCGGTGACCGGCGCCACCGCCAAGCCGTTCAGCACCGACACCGCACCGACCGAGTAAGTCCGCGCACCGGCGGCGCCGGCACAGGTCCGGGCCGCCGGTTATGGCTAGAATCGGGATTCCTTTCGTTGAGGAATCACGATGTCCCGCAAGTTGATGCTGGTGCTTGCCGCCACGGCCGCATTGGCCGCGTGCAAGCGCGAACCCGAGGCGCCCGCCGCCGCGCCCGAAGCCGCCACGCCGCCGGCCGCGGCGCACACCTTCACCGCCGACATCACCGAGGCCGACTTCGCCGACATGGTGAAGGCGTTGTCGTCCGATGAGTTCGAAGGCCGCGCGCCCGGCTCGGTGGGCGAGGAGAAGACCACCGCTTACCTGCAGGCGCAGATGAAGCGCATCGGCCTGCAGCCGGGCAACAACGGCAGCTACTTCCAGGACGTTCCGATGGTGGAGACCACCGCCGACGAGGCCGCGACCACGCTGTCGCTGGCGACGTCCGCCGGCAAGCGCGACCTGAAGTTCGGCACCGACTACGTCATCGGCACCCGCACCGGCCAGACCGAGGTGAAGCTGGACGCCAGCGACATGGTGTTCGTCGGCTACGGCGTGGACGCGCCGGAGCAGAAGTGGAACGACTACGCCGGCCAGGACTGGACCGGCAAGACGGTGGTGATGTTCGTCAACGACCCGGGCTTCCACGGCAAGGACGAGACGCTGTTCGGCGGCAACCGCATGACCTACTACGGCCGCTGGACATACAAGTTCGAGGAAGCCGCGCGCAAGGGCGCCGCGGCCGCGCTGATCGTGCACGATACCGCCGGCGCCAGCTATGGCTGGGACGTGGTGAAGAACTCCTGGGCCGGTCCGCAGTACGACCTGCCTGCAAAGGATGACCCGGAGAAGCGCATCCCGCTGCAGGGCTGGCTGAGCGCGGAAGCGGCCAGGCAGCTGTTCGCCGACGCCGGCCTCGACCTGGACGCTGCCTATGCCAGCGCCGGCAAGCGCGGCTTCAAGCCGGTGCCGCTGAAGGCCAAGGCGACGGTATCGCTGAAGAGCAGCATCAGCGAGAAGACCTCGCGCAATGTCATCGGCGTACTGCCGGGCAGCAGCAAGCCCGACGAAGCCGTGCTGTACATGGCGCACTGGGACCACCTGGGCAAGCACGAGGGCGATCATTCCGATGACAGCGGGGGCGACAACATCTTCAACGGTGCCGTCGACAACGCGACCGGCGTGGCCGGCATCCTGGAGATCGCCGAAGCCTTCGCCCACCAGGACCCGAAGCCGGCGCGCTCGGTGGTGTTCGTGGCGGTGACGCTGGAGGAATCGGGGCTGCTCGGCTCCAAGTACTACGTCGCCCACCCGACCTTCCCGATGGACAAGATCGCCGGCGTGATCAACCTGGACGCGATGAGCGTGGGCGGCAAGTCGCGCGACTTCGTGGTCACCGGCAAGGGCAATTCCGAGCTGGAGGACATGCTGAAAGTCCACGCCGACCAGCAGGGCCGCGTGCTGACCGAGGAAGGCAATCCGGCCGGCGGCTACTACTTCCGCAGCGACCACTTCAACTTCGCCAAGGCCGGCGTGCCGGCGCTGTACGCCAAGGGCGGCAACGACCTGCTGGACGGCGGCGTGGAGGCCGGCAAGGCGGCGAGCGAGGAGTACGCCAAGCGCTACCACCAGGCCAGCGACGAGATGCACGAGGGCTGGAAGCTGGACGGCGTGGTGCAGGACCTGCAGGCGCTGTACGGCGTCGGCAAGGACCTGGCCGTGGAAGACAAGTGGCCCAACTGGTACGAGGGCAACCCCTTCAAGGCCGCACGCGACGCGATGATGAAGACGGAGCCGGCGAAGCAGTAAGCCGCGTTCCGATGCGATATGAAAACGGCGCCGAAAGGCGCCGTTTTCTGTTTCTTCTCCCCGCTGCGCAGGGAGAGGGCAACCGCCCATGGACGCCTTGCCGCCGTACCCACTACCCTGCGCCATCCTCGGAGGGAAACAGCTCATGTCCATCGCCTACTGGTGCATCCTCATCACCGCCCTGCTGCCGTACCTGTGGGTCTTCATCGCCAAGCGCTCGGGCGATCGCTACAACAACCGCAATCCGCGCGCCTGGATGGCCAAGCAGGAAGGCAACTACAAGGTGCAGCGCGCCAACGCGGCCCACCTCAACGGTTTCGAGGCATTCCCGGCATTCGTGGCCGGCGTGCTGATGGCGCAGCTGGCCGGCGTGCCGGCCACCCTGGTCACCCCGCTCGCCGTGGCGTTCGTGGTCGCCCGCATCTTCCACGGGTGGTTCTATCTGATCGACATGCACGCCATGCGCAGCCTGTCGTGGCTGCTGGGCATGCTGTGCGCCGTGGCGCTCATGGTGCTGGCGGCGCTGCGGGTGGCGTGACCTCCGGGGCAAGGCCGGCGCGCGGCACCAGCAGGTCTTCCAGGAAGAAGGCGGCCAGTTCGGACCGTCCGGCCAGTCCGGCCTTGGCATAGATCGACGCCGACTGCGCGCGCACGGTCTTTTCGTGGGTGCCGCGCAGATCCGCGATCTCCCGCAACCCCAGGCCCTTCAACAGCAGAAAGGCGACTTCCTTCTCGGCCGGCGACAGGCGCCATCCGTCCAGCTGCGCGTCGATCGAGCGCGACAGGCCTTCCACGTGACGGCGCGCCTGCTGCCGCCAGGCCTCCGCCTGCGCACGCACCTGGCTGAGATGCTCCGCCTGCCTGACCAGCCGGCGGCGAAGGCGCAGCGTGCTGCGCAGCAGGTGCACGGCGCCCAGCAGGGCCAGCCCGGCCGCCACGATCTCGAGCGCCACGTGCCAGCCGGAAGCGCCCTGCCGCAGGTCGCCTACGACATCCGCCACCACCAGCAGCGCGATCAGCAGCAGGACGCCTGCGATGACGCCGCGTTCGCTGCCCTGCAGGGGACGGCGCTCAACTGTGGGGGACATCCTCGGCCCGCTCCCCGCGCGCATGCGCTTCATGTTCGGCCCGCTCGTCGTCGGCCCCGCCCTGTTCGCCGGACCCCTCGTCCGCCTCGCGGAGCGTCAGCGTCTGGCCGAAGAGCGTGATACGGCCACGGCTGGCATCGTAGCGATTCGCCACGCCTGCGCCCACCGCCGCCAGCGCCGCGACGAACGCCAGTGCCACGCCCGCGTGAGGGCGCACGTCGGCCTCCGTGGCAGGAATGCCGCGCTTGCGCCCGGTCACCATGCTCAATGGGAGTGCGTCGCGGTGGCGCAGTACGTGCACCAGCACGCCGGCCACGTGCAGCAGCGCCACGGCCAGGAAGGCGTTGGCCAGGACCTCGTGCACCTCCTCCACCGCGTGCGGTGCCACGCCCGCGACCATCGCCAGTCCGGTGGCCGCCATGCCCAGGCCCAGGCCCATCATCGCCAGCGCAGCCCAGCTGGAGGCGGGGTTGTGTCCCGCCCAGGTGCGCGCCTGTCCGGACAGCACGCCACGCAGGTACCCCGCCAGCGCCGCCGGGCGCAGGCTGAAATCCGACAGCCGGGCATGCCGCGTTCCCGCCAGCCCCCACAGCAGGCGCAGCAGCACCGCCGTCGCCAGCAGTCCGCCGGCCAGCATGTGCAGCACGAACCGCGGCGACGCGTCGTCGACCGTGCTGCCGATGGCGTACGCGGCGACGAACAGGCCGGCGAAGGTCCAGTGGAAGACCCGCGTGGGCAGGTCGTAGATGCGGGGAGAGGACATGGCGGCGCGCTCCGTGGGAAGGGAGCCCCACCTTTGCGCCGGCATGCCGCGGCGTCATCGGACAAATGCCGCATGTCTGCCGCATCAAGGCGTTACGGGATCAGCGCAGGTCCTCTTCCCACCCGAACAGGGCGAATGCCTTGCGGAATTCCGCATCCAGCGGCGCCACCGCCTCGATGCGCTCGCCCGTGGCCGGGTGCGGGAACGACAGCCGCACCGCGTGCAGCAGCATGCGGTGCACGCCCTGCATGCGGAAATGCCGGTTGTGCCGCCCGTCGCCATGGCTGGTGTCGCCGATCAGGTGATGGAAGGCGTGCTTCAGGTGCCGTCGGATCTGGCGGAAGCGCCCGGTCTCCGGCTGGCAGCGCAGCAGCGCATAGCGCGAGGTCTCGAAGCCGCCCGACGGCAGCGGCAGCTCGCCCGTCGCCAGGCGCACGAAGTGCGTCAGGGACGGCTTCTTTTCCGGCTTGCCCGGGCCGCCATCGAGCGGATGGTCGACGCTGAAGTCCGGTTCCGGCCAGCCGCGGCAGATGGCCAGGTAATCCTTCTCCACGGCGCGCGACATGAACACCTTGCCCAGCGCCGACGCGCTGTCGCGGTCGAACGCCACCAGCAGGCAGCCACTGGTGGCGCGGTCCAGCCGATGGATCAGGAAAATGGGCTTGCCGAACTGCACGCGCAGGCGGTCGGCGACGAAGTCGGTTTCGCCACCAGCCAGCCTGCTGTCGTGCGCCATCACGCCCGCGGGTTTGTCGACCACCGAGATCTGCGCATCCGCGTACAGCACCGGCAATGGGCCGTCGTCCGTCTTTGTCTCACGGTAATCCATGAATCTACGCGCCTTTCGAATCTGCGAAACTCGGGGTTCGCCGCAGCGATGGACGCACGCGGCCCCGATGGAGGATTGAGGATGAAGTCACCGCGTTTCATTGTCGCACTGGCCCTGGCCGCGGCGCTCGCCCTCGGCCAGCCGGCCTGGGCGGATGCCCCCGCCACGCTGCCCAGGGGCGTCGCCGCAGGCCCCAGCATCGAAGGCATCAGCGAGTACACGCTGTCCAATGGCCTGCGCGTACTGCTGTTCCCGGATGCCACCAAGCCCACCGTAACGGTCAACCTGGTCTATGGCGTGGGCTCGGTGCACGAAAACTACGGCGAAACCGGCATGGCCCACCTGCTGGAACACCTGCTGTTCAAGGGCACGCCCACGCAGTCGGACATCAGCGGCGAAATGAAGAAGCGCGGCATCGACTTCAATGCCACCACCGGCCTGGACCGCACCAACTACTTCGCCTCCTTCCCGGCCAATGCCGACACCCTGGAGTGGGTGCTCAGCATGGAGGCCGACCGCATGGTCAACTCGAATGTCGCCAGGAAGGACCTGGAGAGCGAGATGACCGTGGTGCGCAACGAACTGGAAGCCGGCGAGAACAATCCCGCCGGCGTGCTGTTCCAGCGCATCCGCTCCAGCGCCTTCCTGTGGCACAACTACGGCAACACCACCATCGGCGCGCGCAGCGACGTGGAAGGCGTGCCGATCGACAAGCTGCAGGCGTTCTACCGCCAGTGGTACCAGCCGGACAACGCCACCCTGGTGGTCGCCGGCCGCATCGACAGCGCCGACGTGCTGGCGCGCGTGGCGCGCCACTTCGGCCCGCTGAAGAAGCCCGCGCGCGCGCTGCCGCGCTTCTACACCACCGAACCGGCCCAGGACGGCGAACGCGAAGTCACCGTGCGCCGCGTCGGCAACCTGCGCCTGGTCGCGGCCGCCTACCACATGCCCGCGCTGGCGCACCCGGACAATGCACCGCTCAGCGTGCTGGCCAACGTGCTGGGCCATACGCCCGGCGGGCGCCTGCACAAGACGCTGGTGGAAGCCAAGCTGGCCGCGGCCACCGGCGCCAACGGCGAGTCCATGCGCGATCCGGGCCTGCTGACCGTGGTGGCCGTGGTGCCCGGCGACGGCGATGCCGCCAAGGCCGAAGCCGAACTGCTGAAGCAGGTCGAACAACTCGCGGCGCGTCCGATCACCCAGCAGGAAGTGGATGAAGCCAAGCAGCGCATCGGCAACGCGTACGAGCTGTACCTCACCGACGTCAACGCGGTGGGCATGGGCCTGGCGGAATTCCAGTCCGCCGGCGACTGGCGCCTGCTGTTCACCAGTCGCGATGCCGTGGAAAAGGTCACCGCCGCCGACGTCAACCGCGTCGCCGCGGCCTACCTGAAGGCCAGCAACCGCACGCTGGGCCGCTTCGTGCCCACGCCCGCGCCCGACCGCGTGGAGATCCCCGCCGCACCGGCGGTGGCCACGCTGGTCGATGGCTATACCGGGCGCGCCGCGGTCAGCGCGGGCGAAGTGTTCGACCCCTCGCCGGCGAACATCGACGCGCGCACCCAGACCTTCATCCTTGGCGACGGCCTGAAGGTATCGCTGCTGCCGAAGAAGACCCGCGGCGACACCGTCATCGTCGATGCGAATTTCCGCTTCGCCGACGAAGCGGCGCTGAAGGGCCGCGAAGGCGCCGCCGGCATCGCCGGCGCCATGCTGATGCGCGGCAGCACCACGATGACGCGCGAACAGATCGACCAGCGCCTGGAGCAGCTGAAGACCCAGGGCAGCGTGGGCGGCGGCCTGCAGGGCGCCACCATCGGCCTGCAGACGCGGCGCGGGCACCTGGCTGACGCGCTGGCGCTGGCCGCCGACGTGCTGCGCAACCCGGCGTTCCCGGAAAGCGAGTTCGAGCAGCTGCGCACGCAGGCCATCACTGGGATGGAAGCCTCGCGCTTCGAGCCCGGCGCCATCGCCGGCCGTGCCCTGGCGCAGTACTTCGACCCGTGGCCGGCCGGCCATCCGCTGCGCAACCGCACGCTGGACGAGTCACTGGCCGAACTGAAGGCGCTGAAGCTGGAGGACGTGCGCGCGTTCCATCGCGACTTCTACGGCACCGCCCACGGCGAGATCGCCATCGTCGGCGACTTCGATGCCTCCGCCGTGCGCGCGCAGCTGGAACAACTGTTCGCCGGCTGGAAGAGCGGCAAGCCGTTCGCCTCCATCCCCACGCAGTACACCGATGTGACGGCCAAGCAGGCGCGCTTCGAAACCCCGGACAAGCCCAATGCCGTCCTGCTGGCCCGCCACAACCTGCCGCTGAAGGTCACCGACGCCGACTACCCGGCGCTGGTGGTGGCCAACCGCATCTTCGGCGGCGGCGCGTTGAAGTCGCGCCTGGGCGACCGCATCCGCCAGCAGGAAGGCCTCAGCTATGGCGTCTCCAGCGGAGTGCGCGCCGACGACAGCCTGACCGGCAAGGACGATGCCGGCAGCTTCAGCATCCAGGCCATCGCCGCGCCGGAGAACATGGCGAAGGTTGAAGCGCTGGTGCGCGAGGAACTGGCCAGGCTGGTCAAGGACGGCATCACCGCCGAGGAGTTGAAGGACGCCGTGGCCGGCACGCTGACCGAACGCCAGCAGGCCCGCGCCGAGGACGGCACCGTCGCCGGCATGCTGGCTGACCAGCTGTTCTTCGGCCGCACCATGCAGTTCACCGCCGACCTGGATGCGAAATATGCCGCGCTGACGGTGGACCAGGTGAATGCCGCGATCCGCACGCACCTCAAGCCCGACGCGCTGAGCGTGTTCCTGGCGGGAGACTTCGCCAAGGCGGGGGGCGCGCCTGCGGCGGCACCCGCGAAGTAGTCCGATCCATGCGGGACAAAGGAACGGCCCCTGACGGGGCCGTTCCTGTTTGGGTCTCGCCCGCGATAAGTCGCCGCCGTGCGTCCGGTGATTCCACCATCGCGCGCCTTCTTCCGCCCCCGCATCAAGTCCGGGGCAGGTGCTTCGGGCACCTTCTCCCCGCGAACGGGGAGAAGGAAAAGACGGCTTACGGCAAACCCAGCGTCACCACCACCGGGAAGTGGTCGGACGGATAACGTCCGCCCCAGCGTGTGGTCACCGACGTCGCCGCATCCACCTGCAGGCCTCTCACGAAGATCCAGTCGATGCGGCGGTCGGCCTTGCCGGTAAATCCATGGAAGGTGGCGTCGATGCCTTCCACCCGCGGTGCGGTCGTCCAGGCATCGCGCAGCGTCTGCGCCAGCACGGCGTGCACCTCCGAATCGGGCGTGGTGTTGAAATCGCCGGTCAGCACCACCGGCACGTCTTCCGGCAGCGTGGCCAGGTGGCGCGCGATGGCCTGCGCGCCTTTCAGGCGCGCGGCTTCATCCTGGTCGCGGTACGGCAGGTGGGTGTTGAACAGGTAGAAGCGCTTGCCGTCGCTGCGCTGTTCGAACAGGGCCCAGGTCACCATGCGGGGATGGGGGTGGCCCCAGGTGATGCTGCCCGCCACGTCGGGCGTGTCGGACAGCCAGAAGTCGCCGGACTGGACCACCGTCAACCGGTCCTTCCGATAGAACACGCCCATGTGCTCGCCGCCGCCATCGGCCTCGCGCCCGCGGCCGAACCAGGCGTACTGCGGCAGTTCGCGCGCCACATAGTCGGCCTGCGACCTCACCAGTTCCTGCATGCCGATCACGTCGGGCTGCTGTTCGCGCAGCATGCGCACCGCCAGCGGCTTGCGCGTTTCCCAGTAGTCCACGCCATCGCTCTCGGCGGGCAGGCGGATGTTGAAGCTCATGACGGAAAGCGGATCGGTGGCGTGTGCCTGCATCGACGCGAGGCCCAGCAGGCCTGCCAGCACCAGACTCCAACGGCTCATGATCGATTCCACGATGGCGGGCCGCCATTGTCGCGCAAGCGGCAGTCGAACCGCGAGGCGATCGGAACGAGCCTGGTTTCATCGGCGAGGCGGACTCATGCAAGATGCGCGCTTGGGAAGAGGAAACTCCATGCCTGCGACCGCCCTGATCGTCATGCTGGCCGCCGCCGCGTCCGGCCAGCCTCCGCCACCGGTGACCCTCACGCTCGACACGGGCGCACGTGCGCCCGTGGATCCGGTGACCGCCTGTGCGGCCGGTCGCCTCAAGCCCTTCGTCGGTCCGTACGGTGTGCAGCAGGCGTGGCCGGTGATGGCGTCGCCGCCTGCCGGGCTGCACCACACCATGGGAACCCCGCTCTCCGACACCGGCGTTGTCGCCGACGGCTACCAGCAGTTCCTGCACGTCGACACCGGCGCGCGCGCGGTCTACGTGGTCGAGCAGGGCGGCTTCGCGGGCACCTTCAAGGTGTACGGCCCGTTGCCGTTGCCGCAGTGCGCGCCCGGCGCACATACCGAAGAGCAGCCGGCACCGTCGCGCTGAGCGGCGGCGCGGTCCGGGGCCGGGGATCTCCGCTTTACGCCGAACGCCGCTGGCCGCCGTGCGTGCCCTCGGCGATCTCTTCCACCAGCTTGGCGCAGAAGGCGGGCAGGTCCTTCGGCGTGCGGCTGGTCACCAGGCCCTTGTCGACGATCACCTCATCGTCTTTCCAGTTCGCACCCGCATTCTCCAGGTCCTTGCGGATGTTGGGCACCGAGGTGACCGTGCGGCCGCGCAGCACGTCGGCATTGGCCAGCACCCAGGGGCCGTGGCAGATCGCGCCGACCGGTTTGCCGGCCTCGAAGAACCCGCGGGTGAAGGCCAGCGCCTGGTCGTCCACGCGCAGCGCGTCGGGATTGAACAGGCCGCCGGGAATGACCAGCGCGTCGTAGTCCTTGGCCGACACCTCGGACAGCACATGGTCCACGTCGACCTGGTCGCCCTTGTCGAAGTGCCTGAAGCCCTGGATGCGTCCACCGTCCAGCGAGACGATGTCCACGTCCGCCTTGTGCTCGCGCAGCGCGCGCAGCGGCTCGGTGAGTTCGGACTGCTCGAACCCGTCGGTGGCGAGGATGGCGACACGCTTTCCGGTCAGATGGCTCATGGCGGGGCTCCCGTGCGAGTGGACGCCCACCGTAACGCGCGCAGTGCGCACAGCATGCGAAGGAAACGTTGCCATCCCGTCAACGCCGGCCATGCCCGTGCTTCAATGGCCATGTTCATTCTTTCGGGACATGCCGATGCCTGATTGCGTGAGGATCGTGCTGCGCAGCGTGCTCGCGCTGGGGCTGGCCCTCGTCGCCGTGCCACTTGTGAACCTGGCCGGCGGCGAACTCGCGGCGCTGCTGCGGCTGCCACCGGGTGGCGATGCGCGGCTGGCCTACGATCTGCTGTGGGTGTTCCTGGCCGGCGTCGCGGGCAGTGCGCTGATGGTCGGCGTGGCGGCGGTGGCGAAGAGCGCGCATGCGTGGGCACTGTTCGCGCTTTACCTTGCGCTGGATCTGTACGTGACCGTGGTGGCGTGGGACGACTTCCCGCGCTGGTTCACCCTCGCCTGCCTGCTGACGCTGCCCGTGCAGGTGTGGCTGGGCTGGTGGCTGGTGGTCAAGCGAGGAACGAGTGCAGAGAAGTGAGGAGTGAGCGAAAGCCCAGACGCCTCTACTCATTCCTCACTTCTCTTCACTCACTCCTCGCCTCACCGCCGCGGCCACGCTGCCAGCAGGGCCCACAGGCCGCCGATGCCGGCGATCCAGGCCGAAGCCGGGACGTCGAGCAGGCGCGGGCCGCCGGCTTCCAGCGCATACAGCACCGCCGCGACGATCAGCAGGCCCACCCCCAGGATGGCCGCCACCACGCGGCGCTGCAGGCCCTTCATGGTCTGCGTCAGCTCGGTGAGGTCGCGGGACCGCATCGACAGCTCGTGCCGGCCCTCCACCTGCTGGCTCAGCCAGGCATGCACCAGGCGCGGCATGTCCGGCGCGTGGGTCATGATCTCGGGCAGGCGCTTGCGGAACTCCTGCGCGGCGCGCTGCGGGCTGTAGCGTTCCACCAGGATGCGTTCCAGCACCGGCTTGGCCACGGCCCAGATGTCGATCTGCGGGTCCAGCTGGCGGCCCACGCCCTCGATGTTGAGCAGGGTCTTCTGCAGCAGGATCAGCTGCGGCTGCAGGGTCAGCTCGTAACGCTGCGCGGTGCGGAACAGCTTGGCCAGCACCTCGGCCAGCGAGATCTCGCTGAGCGGACGGGTGAAGTACGGCTCGCACACCGCGCGCGCGGCGGCTTCCAGTTCGTCGATGCGGATGTGCGCGGGCATCCAGCCGGCCTGCACGTGCAGCTCGGCGATGCGGCGGTAGTCGCGGTTGAAGATCGCCATGAAGTTCTCGGCGAGCCAATACTGGTCGTCGCGCGAGAGCTGGCCCATGATGCCGAAATCCAGCGCGATGAAGCGCGGATCGGCCTTGCGCTCCGGATCCACCCAGATGTTGCCGGCATGCGCATCGGCATGGAAGAAGTTGTCGCGGAACACCTGCTGGTAGAACACGCGCACGCCCTTGGCCGCGAGCGCCTTGCGGTCGATGCCGGCCGCGTCCAGCGCGGCGATGTCGTCGGACGGGATGCCGCGCACGCGCTCCATCGTCATCGCGCCCTGCGCCGTGTGCGACCAGATCACCTCCGGCACGTACAGGTCGGGCGAACCGGCCCAGTTGCGGCGCAGCAGGCTGGCATTGCCGGCCTCGCGCTGCAGGTCGAGTTCGGCGGCCAGCGTGTTCTCGATCTCGGCCACGATCTCGCGCGGGCGGATCTTGTCGGCGGCCGGATGCGCGCGCTCGACGATGGCGGCGATGCTTTCCAGCAGCGCGATGTCGCCAGCGATCTGCCTGCCGATGTCCGGGCGCAGCACCTTCACCACCACCTCGCGTCCGCCCGGCAGCGTGGCGGCATGCACCTGCGCGATGCTGGCGGACGCCAGCGGCGTGGTATCGAAGGTTTCGAAGGCGTCGCGGACATCGCGCGCGAGTTCCTGTTCGACCCGCGCGCGCGCGCGTTCGCCGTCGAACGGCGCCACGCGGTCCTGCAGCAGGGTCAGCTCCTCGGCGATGTCGGGCGGGATGAGGTCGCGCCGGGTGGACAGGATCTGCCCGAACTTGACGAAGATCGGGCCGAGTTCCTGCAGCGCCAGCCGCAGGCGCGCACCGCGCGGCTGTGCGGCGATCTCGGCCGACGCGCGCGGCACGAAGGGGCGGGCCAGCTTCAGCCAGCGCTCGACCGGCGTGCCTTCCAGCAGGTCGTCCAGGCGATAGCGCAGCAACACCCGGCCGATGCGGCTGGCCCGCAGCACCGACTTCATGCGCGATGCTCCACGAGGGCGGCGAGGCGACCGATGCGCACGGCCAGGCGCTCGACATCGTCGCGGATGGCGTCGACATCGTCATGGAAGGCATTGAGCTCCTCGCGGCCGACCACGTCGCGCGATTCCTCGGTGACGTACTCGGCGGCGCTTCCCGCAAGATTGCCTGCGGCGGCAAGCGCCTGCTGCAGGCCGGTGCGCAAGGCATTGGCGACCTGCACGCCGACGATGTCGCCGAACACCCGGGTGAAGGGCAGCGACCAGTCGGGATCGAAACGGGTGGCCAGCGTCTGCAGGCGGCGCGCCAGGTCGGCATCGCCGGACACCTTCACCTTGCCGACAGGCGTGGCGTGGTCGCGACGGAAGAACGGCAACTGGCCGAGCAACCCGCCCAAGCTGCCGCGCACGGCCAGGTCGGCTTCCAGCACTTCGCTGGCGGGGCCCACCTGCAGCCGTCCGCCTCCGACCATGATGTCCATCGCCAACGGTGGCGCCTCCACGGCCACCTGGATGCGGCGACCTTCCAGCGGACGCAGTGCGGCTTCGGTATCGGGATCCAGGGCCAGGGCGTGGTTGAGCGCGGTTTCCAGCGCACGGCCGGCGAGCGGCTTGAGGGCATCGAACGGAGACAGGTCCATGCCGCCATTCTAGCGGCAAAGCCTGTACGCCCCGCCCGCCCGTACGCCCGCTTCATGCAGGCTGGGGCGGGCCCGACGGCCTCCTGCCGTCCCGGCGGAGAGAGACGGTGAAGGTCAGACGCGTCGGCCGCGCAGCAGCGAAATGATCGCCAGGATCACGAAGACGACGAACAGCACCCACGCGATGTTGGTGGCCGCACCGGCGATGCCGCTGAAGCCCAGCACGGCGGCGATCAGGGCGATGACGAAGAAGATGATGGCGTAGCGCAGCATGGAAGCTCCCTTTGGCATGTGGCCAGTGGTACAGCCGTTAGTGGCGTGCGCCATGCTGGAATGCGGAGAGTCGTCGCCGTGTGAGCATCGCCGGCCGCGGTATGGACAGGCTTCAGCGTGGTGAGTCGTGCGTGAAAACCGGCGTCTGCGGGAGGTGGCGGATGCTGCATGGCGTGGCCGCCATTCCAGGACCGCGCGATGTGGCCGGAGGCTCGCCTACAGCGGGTGATCGCGCAGCCAGGCACGCAGGCGCTCGAAGCCTTCGTCCATGGACACGCGCGGCACGTAGCCGAAGTCGCGGCGCGCCGGCGCCATGTCGTACCAGTGCGCGGTGCTCAGCTGTTCGGCCAGGAAGCGCGTCATCGGCGGCTCGCCCTTCAGCGGCAGCACCGTCCACAGCGCTTCGCACACGGCGCCGATGCGATAGGCGGCCGTGAACGACAGGTGCTTGTCCACGCGCGGCGCACCGGCCGTTTCCAGCAGCGCGTCGAGCAGCTTGCGCATCGGCCACGGCTCGCCATTGGAGATGAAGTAGGCCTTGCCCGCGCAGGCGGCGCCGGGCGCGAGATGGTCGAAGGCGTCGAAGTGCGCCTGCGCGGCATTGTCGATGTAGGTGGTGTCGACATGGTTCTCGCCGCTGCCGACGATGCGCAGGCGGCCGGCGCGCGCGCGCGACACCAGCCGCGGCAGGATCTGGTGGTCGCCGGGGCCCCAGATCAGGCGCGGGCGCAGCGCCACCGTCGCCAGCGATGCGTCGTTGGCGGCCAGCACGGCCTTCTCCGCGAGGGTCTTGGTGGTCGCGTAAGGCGCCTTGAAGCCCTCGCCGTAGGGCACGTTGTCGGCGGTACCGCCTTCCACCGGATGGGTGGCGCGATGGGTCACGCTGGGGGTGGAGGTGTAGACGAGGCGCGCGATGCCGTGCACGCGACAGGCATCGAGCACGTTCTGCGTGCCGACCACGTTGGCATCGTGGTAGCTCTTGTAGCTGCCCCAGGCACCGGCCTTGGCCGCGTTGTGGAACACCGCATCCACGCCGTCGGCGGCGTGCCGTACCGCGTGCGCATCGGCGAGATCGCCCTGCACCTGGCCCACGCCCAGCGCGCGCAGCGCGGGGTAGTAGCCCCGGTTGAGGCTGATGACCTCATGCCCGCGTTCGACCAGGCCGCGACACAGCGCCTGACCAAGGAATCCGCCGCCGCCGGTGACGAGGATCTTCATGCGTGCGACTCCTTGTGCGCGGCGGCCCATGCCGCCAGCGTCTCGCGGCCGATCTTGGCATTGTGGCGGATATCCACCGGAAAACCGGGGTGCGGCAGGAACGTGGCGATGGGCGCGGTGTGCGGATGACGTGCACCGATGGCGCGCAGTTCGGCCTCCACCCGCGCACGGTCCGTGCCGACGCCGGGCTGCAGTTCGTAGCAGAGCACCGGCGACTGGCGCCCCGGTTCACCGACCCCGACCAGCGCGGTGCGGCGGACCTGAGGATGGGTGTTGAAGACCGGTTCGACCTGTTCGGTATAGAGCGGACCGTCGACGGTTTCGACGCGCTGAGTCTTGCGGCCGCAGAACCACAGCCGGCCCTCGCCATCGAACCAGCCCACGTCGCCCATGCGGTGCACGATGCGCTCGCCACCATCGGCCAGGGTTTCGCGGATCTTGGCGATGCGCGTGGCGGCGTCGCGGCGGAAGTAGGTATCGGTAGCGGTGGGGCCGGCGACGGTGATCTCGCCGACTTCACCGTCGGGCAGCACGTCGACCTCGCGCCAGTCGGCGATCGGCGCATCGACGATGCGGATGATGCGGACCTCGTTTGGCGGTACCGCGCGGCCGACGCAGGTGCCGGCACCGGCCTCGGTGGCGGCGCGCGTGGATTCCAGTTCGCGGCCTTCGATGACGGCCACCGGCAGGCATTCGGTGGCGCCGTAGGGCGTCCAGAACTGCGCCTCGTCCGGCAGCAGCGTGCGGATCTTCGCCACGACATCCGGGGGCACCGGCGCGCCGGCGGAGGTCACGCGCTGCACGGTGGGCAGCGGCGCGCCATGGTCGGCCAGTACCTTCATCAGCGCCGGCGAGCCGAACAGCTGGGTGACGCCGAAGCGCGCGATGGCCGCGTGCAGCTTGCGTGGATCGGCGCTGGCCGGGCGGGTGGGGTCCATGTCGGGAATCACCGAGGTGAGCCCGAGCGCGGGATCGAACAGCGCGAACGGCGGGAACGTGGGCAGGTCCACGCCGCCGGGCTGCAGGCCGAAGGCGTCGCGCAGCAGGTCGATCTGGGCGACGAAATGACGATGGCGGTAGACCACGCCCTTCGGCACGCCGGTGGATCCGCTGGTGAACAGGATGCCGGCGACATCGTCGGGCGCCGTGTCCGCAAGCTGCGGGCCGGCGTTGGCGCCGCGCGCCTCGATCTTCGCCAGCGTGGTTCCCCCCCAGGCCCAGCGCGTGCCGACGGTGACGATCTTCTCGGCCGACTTCGCCCAGCCCAGCACGCGTCGCGCGAACTGGGCCAATGGAATGCCGATGAACGCCTCCGGCTCGGCTTCGTCCAGGCACTGCTTCAGCGCGCGCCGGTCGATGCCGGGGTCCACCAGCACCGGCACGGCGCCCGCCTTGAACAGGGCGAACATCAGCAGGAAGAACTCCGGGGTGGGCCGCACCATCACCACGGCGCGGCGGCCCCGCCCGATGCCGTACGCGCCCAGCCCGGCGGCGATGGCGTCGCTGCGGGCATCGAGCTGGGCATAGGTGAGTTCGCGGGTGTAGCGGCCGGCGCCATCGGGGCAGCGCATGGCCACGCGGTCGGGCTGCTCGCGGGCCAGCCGGGGCAGGCTGGCGGCGATGTTGCACGGATCGGTCATGCCCACATTGTCGCCGCTGGACGGTACTTGCGTCAGCCCGCGGTGTTGGCAGAATGCGCGTCCCGCCGCGCTCCGTCGCCTGACCGCCCCGATGCATCCCTGCCTGACCTGCGGCGCCTGCTGCGCCCATTTCCGCGTCAGCTTCCACTGGAGCGAGGCGGACCCCGAGCAGGGCGGCGTTGTTCCGCTCGCGCTGACCGAGCCGCTGCGCGTGCATGAGCGGGTGATGCGCGGCACCTCCCAGCACGCGCCGCGCTGCGTGGCCCTGGATGCCGACATCGGCCGCTACAGCCGCTGCACCATCCACGACCGGCGACCGTCGGTGTGCGCGCTGGTGCCGGCATCGCTGGAGTTCGGCGAACGCAGCGCGCAGTGCGACAAGGCGCGTCTGGCGCACGGCCTGCCGCTGCTGGTGGAAGCGGACTGGGCGGGCGTGGGGGACGCCGAGAAGAATCCGTTGCCGGAGATCTGATCCTTCCCCCCGTGCGGGAGCAGGGATCAGATCCGTGGGAGAAGGATTCAGCCCAGCGGATGACGATCCAGGAAGTCGCGGATCAGCGGCACCAGGATCTCGTGCTTGTCTTCCAGCACATAGTGGCCGGCGTCTTCGTAGGCATGCACTTCGGCGTTGGGCAGCGCGGCCCGGAAGCCGTCCAGGAAGTGCCTGTCGAACACGAAGTCCTTCAGCCCCCAGCCCAGGAACGCCGGGCGGTCGGCGAAGGACGGCAGCGCCTTGCCCGCGGCCTCGAGCAGCGGCCACGCCCGGTCCCGCGGGCCGAGCGGAATGTCCTGCATGAAGCGGATCGTCGAGATGCGGTTGGCCCATGTGTCGTACGGCGACACGTACGCGCGGCGCACGTCGGCCGGCATGCGGCGCTCCACGCCGATCCACGAGGCGCCGGCGGAGAAGGCGTTGAAGCCGCGGATGATCCATTCGCCGATCCTCCAGTCGCGGCCCAGGGCGATCTGCCATGGCATCTTCTTCGCCGCGGGCATCGGGAAAGCGGCGGTGTTGGTGATCACCAGGCGCTTCACCTGCGCGGCGTGCGAGAGCGCCCAGCCGAAGCCGATCATGCCGCCCCAGTCGTGCACGGCCAGCGTCACCGGGCCGGTGATGCCGAGGTGGCGCAGCAGCGCGGCCACGTCGTCCACCCGCGACTGCAGGGTGTATTCGTAGCGGCTGTCGTCCGGCTTGTCGGACAGGCCCATGCCGATGTGATCGGGCACGATGCAACGGTACTTGTCCGACAGCCCCGCCACCAGCGTGCGCCAGTAATAGCTCCACGACGGATTGCCGTGCAGCATCACCACCACCTCGCCGTCGCGCGGTCCTTCGTCTAGGTAGTTCATCGACAGGCCCGGGCGGACCTCGAAACGCTGGGGATGGGAGGGGTAGCCGGGGAGGGCATGGGCGGCGGCAAAAGCAGTGGTATCGCTCACAGGGGCTGCGCTCCTTCGCTCAGGATGGCGAGATAGGTCGAATAGGCGAACAAGCGGTGACGCTGCTGTCCGGTCAGTTCGTTGACGATTTCCATTTCCTGCAGGGTCTCCACGGCGGCGCGAATGGTAGGCGCGCTCAGCGGCAGTTGCGGCAGCACTTGCGGTACCGACAGGATGACCCGCCGCGCGAACTGGTCGAAGACCAGCCCCACGTTGCCGGCGCGCTTGCCCAGCGTGGCGATGCGCTCGCGATCGCGCGCCAGCAAGGCAAGCAGGCGCTGTGCGGTATCGACCGCCTGTTGTGCGGTTTCGGCCACTCCGTCCAGGAAGAATCCCAGCCAACCTTCCCAATCGCCGTGTACGCGCACCGCATTGAGGCGGTCGTAGTAGTCGGCGCGGCGGCGCTTGAAGTAGAGACTCAGGTACAGGCTGGGCTCCCGCAGCACGCCTTCGTTGCACAGGATCAATGCAATCAGCAGGCGTCCCAGCCGTCCGTTGCCATCGCTGAAGGGATGGATGGTTTCGAACTGCACATGCGCCAGCGCGGCCTTGACCAGCGGCGACATCTGCGCGGATGGTGCATGCAGGAAGCGCTCGAACGCGGCCAAGGCGTCTGGCAACGCGTCGGGCGGCGGCGGCACGAAGTTGGCCAGCGCCGGGGTTGGGCCTCCCACCCAGACCTGCCCCTTGCGGAATTCGCCCGGCTGCTTGCCTGAGCCCCTCCCGCCGCGCAACAACAACGCGTGCATCTCGCGGACCAATCGCAACGACAGCGGGAAATCATCCTCGCGCATGCGCTGCAGGCCATGGTTGAGCGCCGCGACGTAGTTGGACACCTCTTCTACATCGTCGACGGGGACGCCCGGTGCTTCGTTCAGTTCAAACAGCAACAGATCGGACAAGGAAGATTGGGTGCCCTCGATCTGTGAGGACAGCAAGGCTTCCTTCCGCACGTACTGGTAAAGGAACAACTCGGGATCGGGCAGCATCAGGGTGATGCCATCGAGCCGCCCCAACGACTGGTCGGCGCGTTCCTTGCGCGCAACCAGATCGCCCGCACTGAAATCCAGTGCGGGCTCAGGCGGCAGGGGATCGGGAATGAAGGCCTGATACCGACTGCCAGCTAGAGCGCCGGCGACGTAACGACCTGTTTTTCGGGTACCCATTTTCTTTCCTTACGGGAAGCATCCCCCACAACAAGGAAAGATTAGCACCCTTTATTTTCCTTGCGCAGAAAAACTGTCCCGCAAAGAAAACTGACTTACCACTCCACCTCGGCCATCGTGCAGTTCAGGCCCGAGCCGATGCCGAGCAGGGCGATGCGGTCGCCCTTCTTCAGCTTGCCCAGTTCCTTCAGCTTGCTCAGCACGATCGGCACGCTGGCCGGGCCGATATTGCCGTGTTCGGTGAAGATGGTCATGACCTTCTGCGGATCGATGCCGAAGGACTTGATGAAGGCCTGGGTGTGCGGACGGCTGACCTGGTGGATGACGAACTGGTCCAGTTCGTCCACCGCCCAGCCCAGCGCCACCTTGGCCGCGGCGAAGGTCTTGTTGGCCAGCTTCATGCCCTCGATCAGCAGCATGCGGGTATCGGTGACCATGCGGTCCAGGTTGCCGCGGCAGAGCTTGTTCCACTCGGTGGCCGAACGGGTCACCCCGCCCTTGTAACGCGGGGCTTCCGGGGCCAGTTCGCGCCGCGCCATCACCATGGCCACGGCACCGCAGCCCAGGGTCAGGGCGGCCAGCTCGTCGCGGAACTGCTGTTCGGTGACGTCGGGCGCATTGAGGCGCTCGATGGTCTTCTCGTAGACCAGGTTGGCGGTTTCGCCATCGACCACCAGCGCATAGTCGATCTCGCCACGCTCCAGCATGCGGGCGGCGATGTCCATGCCGTTGATGAAGGCCAGGCAGGCGTTGGCCACGTCGAAGGTCTGGCACTCGTCGCCCACCCCCAGGTTGCCGCAGACGATGCTGGCGGTGGAGGGCTCGAGGTAGTCGCGGCTGACCGAGGTGTTGACCACCAGGCCGATCTTGTCCGCGCCGATGCCGGCGTCCACCAGCGCCTTCCTGGCGGCCAGGGTGGCGGCGTCGGAGGCCTGCACGTCGGCGTCCCACAGGCGGCGGGAGTGCACGCCGGCGATGTCGTTGAGCACGTCGGTCTTGATGCCCAGGCGGTCGAGCGTGGGCTGCAGGCGGGCGTTGATCTCGTCGGACGTCAGCGTGTGCGGCGCATCGATATGCGCCAGTCCCGCGATGGAGACATTCTTGAAGAGCATCGAGGTTAGCGCCAGGGCTCGGGCAGAGGGGGGCGACAAGGGTACTCACTTCCCGCCTTCACCGCATCTTTACGTGAGATCGTGCCGGGCGCTCCCCGCCTTGAAAAGTGATATTCGTCACACTTTACCGGCCGCAACGGAATGCCGCGAACCGTTGCTCACCGTTGGCCGGGTCGCCCAGGGGCTGCAGCGTATCGGCCTGCAATCCCGGCGCTTCGTTGCGGGCCAGGGTTTCCAGCTCGTCGCGGACGCGCAAGGTATTGCGCTCGTAGAACGCCACGCTGTCCTTGACCGACACCGAGACCTCGCCGCGCTTTTCGCAGCCGGCCGGCGCCGCGCCGCCGGGGATCACCCGCACGTTCTTCGCGGCCGGGGCCAGGTGCACCCAGGTACAGGCGGACAACAGCACGGCGGAAGCGGCGGCAAGGAAGGCAAGACGCATCGGGGTCACCCTGGAATGTGAGTCGCGGGCATTCTGGCCGATCCCGGATGAATCGATCCGGGCCGTCCGCCGCCCCTCAGGGGAGGGGCGGCGGCGGGGCTCACTTCTTCACGTTGCCGTCGGCATCCAGCTGGACCGCCTCGCCCAGTTGCAGCGCGCGGACCGAGTCGCCCACCTTGGACAGGTCGCCCACCACCACCCAGGTCAGGGACGACGGCGACAGCGTGGCGGCGGCCTTGGCCACGTCGGCGGCGCCGATGGCCTCGTTGCGGGCCTTGTACTGGACGATGTAGTCGTCCGGACGCCCGTAGCGCTGGTTGGAGACGATCTGGCCCAGCACCGCCGAGGCGGTCTCGTACGCACCCGGCAGTTCCAGGGTGTTCGCCGCGCGGATCTTGGCGATCTCCTCCGGCTTGGCCGGGGCCTGGCCGGTGGCGAACTGCTGGATTTCCGCGTGCAGCTCCTTCATGGAGTCGGCCGTGCGGTCGCTCTGCACCGCCGCGCTGGCCCACCACGGACGCTGGCCCAGCGTGTTGCGGGCGCCGCTGTAGGACCCGTACGCCCAGTGCTTGTCTTCGCGCAGGTTCATGTTGAGGCGCGAGCTGAACTGGCCGCCCAGCACCCCATTGGCGAAGTCGAAGTCGATGGTGCCGGCGTCGCCGGTGGGCGGCACCAGTTGCGCGGCGTAGACGTTGGACTGGATGGCGCCGGGCTGGTCGATCAGGAACACGCGCGGCTTGGTCGGATTGGCCACCTTCGGCACCGCAGGCAGCTTCGGCGCGTTCGGCGCGGGCTTCCAGTCGCCCAGGCGGGCTTCCAGCAGCGGCACGATCTGCGCCAGCGTGGTGTCGCCCACCACGGTGATGCGGGCCTGGTCCGGCTGCAGCCAGTCGCGGTGGAAGGCGACCAGGTCATCGCGGGTCAGCGAGGCGATGGAGGCTTCCGTCCCCGAACCGGTGAACGGGATGGCGTACGGGTGGCCGGCGCCGTACAGCAGCGGCGGCAACGTGCGCAGCGCGGCGGTCTGCGGACGCGCCTTCTCCTGCTTGATGCCGGCAATCCAGGTGGCGCGCACGCGCTCGATTTCCGCAGGATCGAAAGTCGGCCGGCGCAGCACGTCGGCCAGCAGGTCCAGCGACGGCTCCAGCTTCTCGGTCAGCGCGGACAGGCCCACCGAGGCCGAATCCAGTCCGCCGGCGGTGCTGAGCTCGGCGCCCAGGGCCTCCTTGCGCGCGGCCAGCGCCAGCGCGCCGTACTGTCCGGCCCCCTCGTCCATCATCTGCAGCGCGAAGCTCGCGGTGCCCAGCTTCTTGCCCACGTCGGCCGCATAGCCGCCCGGGAACTCCACGTTGACCTGCACCACCGGCGTCTCATGGCGCTCGGCCAGCACCACCTGCATGCCGTTGGACAGCGTGGCGCGCTGGACGGCGGGGAACTTCAGGTCGGGGAAGGTGGCGGTCTTCGGCACCCCGGCGCTGCGGTCGACGTCGGTCTTGACCGTCTTGAACTTCGGGTCGACCTTCGGGGTGGCGGCCGGCGCAGTGGCCGGGGCCGCGAACACGGTTTCCGGCAGCGCCGAGGCCGGGGTTTCGCTGGGTTGCACCAGGATGGTATGCGAGGCGCCCGCCAGCCACTTCTTCGCGGCCGCCTGCACGTCGGCCGCAGTCGCGCTGGCGAGGATGTCCAGCTCTTCCTGGTAGCAGTCCGGGGTGCCCTGGTAGACGGCGCATGAGGCCAGCACGTCGGACTTGCCGCCGAAACCGCCGATGCGCTCGATGCCGCGCACGAACGCCGCGCGACCGGCCACCTTGGCGCGTTCCAGTTCGTCGGCGGTGGGGCCTTCGGCGATCAGGCGTTCGAGCTCCTCGTCCAGCGCCTTCTCCACCTTGGCCGGGTCCACGCCCTCCTTCACGGTCGAGACCAGGAAGAAGGTGCCGCTGATCTCGCTGCTCCACTGGTAGGCGCTGGCCTGGTCGGCGATCTTGTCGCCGTGCACCAGGCGGGTGTCGAAGCGCGAGGCGGCGCTGCCGCCCAGCACCTGGGCGAACAGGTCCAGCAGCGCCGCGTCCCGCGTGCCCATCTCGGCCACCGGCCAACCGCGATACAGGCGCACCTGCGGCACGCGGTCCGGGATGGTCTCGCGGGTGTCCTGGGCGTGCTTCGGAATGTGGGTCTTCATGTCGGCCAGCGTGGCGCTGGCCGGAATGTCGCCGAAGTAGCGGGTCACCTTCTCCTTGGCGGTGGCCACGTCGATGTCGCCGGCCAGCACCAGCACGGCGTTGTTGGGGCCGTACCAGCTGCGGAACCAGGTCTTCACGTCGTCCAGGGTGGCGGCATCCAGGTCGGCCATCGAGCCGATGGTCTGCCAGCGGTAGGGGTGCCCGGCCGGATACAGCGCCTCGAACATGCGGGCCATGATGCGGCGGCCGTAGGGCTGGTTCTCGCCCTGGCGCTTCTCGTTCTGCACCACGCCGCGCTGTTCGTCCAGCGCCTTCTGGTCGATCGCGCCGAGCAGGTGGCCCATGCGGTCGGACTCCATCCACAGCGCCATGTCCAGCGCGGTGGTGGGCACGTTCTGGAAGTAGTTGGTGCGGTCCTGGTTGGTGGTGCCGTTCTGGTCGGTGGCGCCGACCAGTTCGAACGGGGTGAAGAACTCGCCGTCGTGGTTCTCGCTGCCCTGGAACATCAGGTGCTCGAACAGGTGCGCAAAGCCCGTGCGCCCGGGACTCTCGTTCTTGCTGCCTACGTGGTACCAGATGTTCACCGCCACGATCGGCGCCTTGCGATCGGTGTGCACGATCACGCGCAGGCCATTGGGCAGGGTGAACTCCTCATAGGGAATGACGATGTCCGTCCCGGTGGCCGGCTTGGCGTACGTGGGTGCCGGCGCATAGGCCAGGCCGCCGAGGGCGGTGGACAGGGCGAGGGCAAGCAGGGCGGCGCGGGGCCGGCGGGAAAGACGCATCGGACACTCCTTGTAATAAGGGATCGGCAGGACAGAGCGCCCGATGCTAACCGCGGCCCCGGCTCATTACACTAGGCCACAAGCCATGACGGATGGCCCATGCATCCGTCGGCCCTGCCATTCGCGCCTTCCACGGAGGTTGCATGGACCGCAAGCACTGCCTGGTCACCGGCGCCAACCGCGGGTTGGGCCTGGAACTGGTCCGCCAGCTGCTGGGCCGGCATTGCCATGTCGTCGCCACCTGCCGGCAGCCGGGCAAGGCCACCGCCCTGAATACCCTGGCCGGCGAACATCCCGGCCGGCTGCACGTGCTGCCACTGGATGTGACCGATCCCCGCAGCCGGGCCGAGCTGGTGCGCGAACTGCCACTGGTGACCGACGAAGAGCCCCTGCACCTGCTGATCAACAATGCCGGCGTGCTGCGCGGTGGCGAACGTTTCGGCCAGGTCGCGCCCGCCGACCTGGATGCCAGCTTCCACACCAATGCGGCCGGCCCATTCCTGCTGACCCAGGCGCTGGCGCCCCGGCTGGCCGAAGGCGGCGTGGTCGCCAACATCTCGTCCGAGGTCGGCTCGATCGGTCTGCGCCAGGAATTCCGTACGCCCAGCTACGCCATCGGCAAGGCCGCGCAGAACATGGTCACTTCGCTGCTGGCACAGGCCCTCGCCACCCGGCACGTCGCCGTGGTGGCGTTGCATCCGGGCTGGGTACGCACCGACATGGGCGGGCAGAACGCCGCGCTGTCGGTGGAGGACGCTGCCGAGGGCCTGCTGCATGTGATCGAGCGGCTCACGCCGGAAGACAGCGGGCGCTTCCTGGACTGGCAGGGCCAGCCTTTGCCCTGGTGAACCTGAACGCCGCCTTCGGCGACGCCGGGGAACTGCAACGGTTCCTATCTAAACGGCATCACAACCAGCACACCCCCCGCTGACCGGCCCCCGACCGAAGTGGCGTGTTCGCAGTCACAGCACGCACCTCCCGGCGTCTTGCTCAGGCAGGACGGACACCTGGACGGACACGCAACTCGGACACCGGACAGCGAAGCAGCACATTTAAATTCAATTGGATCAATAACTTGCATTTGGCACGGTTCCTGCGAAACCTATAACAAGATCACCGCCGTTCCGAACCAAACCTGACTGAAGCCTGAATCAACTCGCCGAAACAACAGGTTTCGCTTGACCGTTCTGTCTAGGTGTACTACCTTACTACCACACCACCCCACAACATCACTACAGAGGCATGACAATGAACGCCAAGAACCTCCTCCCGCTGACCGCCGCCGTCGTCTTCGCCCTGTGCGCCGGCGCCATGGTCGTCTCCGCCACCCAGGCCGACACGGGCCGCGCGACCCCCGCTGCCGCGGAGCGGATCGTGGACCTGCCGACCGTCACCGTGACCCCGGATGCCGCCGACCTGGCCCACTACAACACCTACAAGGACACCAAGATCGTCGATCTGGCCGCCGTCAACGTGACGCCGTCCGCCGAGGACCTGGCCTACTTCGTCGCCCAGCAGGCGGTCCGCGTGGTCGACATGCCGGTGGTCACCGTGCGTCCGTCGGCGGAAGACATGCAGCAGGTCGCCGTGCAGGCAGGTGTGCTGGCCGGCCAGTTGGCTTCGCGTTGATACGCAGGCAACACGTTCCCACCGCGTAACACGCAAGCCGGCTGCGGCCGGAGCTCCACCGCACCACCGCCCGCGAGGCCATGCAGCGCCGCGTAGAATGCGCGCCATGACCGACGCCCTGGACCTCGACGTCCTGCTGTACCAGCCGGAAATTCCCCCGAATACCGGCAACGCCATCCGCCTCTGTGCGAATACCGGCGCGCGGCTGCACCTGATCGAACCCCTCGGGTTCGCATTGGAAGACAAGCAGCTCAAGCGCGCCGGTCTGGACTACCACGAGTACGCCACGCTGCAGGTCCACGCATCGCTCGATGCGGCCCTGCAGCGCATCCGTCCCGCGCGCCTGTTCGCGCTCAGCACGCGCGGCACCGTGCGCTACGACCAGCCCGAGTACCGTCCCGGCGATGCCTTCCTGTTCGGGCCCGAAACGCGCGGCCTGCCGCAGGGCGTCCTGGACGCCCTACCGCCGGACCAGCGCCTGCGCCTGCCGATGCGGCCGGACAACCGCAGCCTCAACCTCTCCAACACCGTGGCGGTGATGGTATTCGAGGCCTGGCGCCAGGCGGGCTTCGTGGGCGGCGCCTAGCACGGGTGCCTGTGTGGAAGCGACGCAAGTCGCGAACACAAGCCGCAGCGCATGCAGATCCGGGTGCGGCGCCGAATGCGTGCATGGCGTGCGCATCGAGAAGGACGCCCGTCGTGATCAGGGCGCCTTGCCGCCGCCGTCCCCGATCACGACTTGCGTCGCTCCCACAAGAACAGGCAAGACTTACGCGAACCGCGCCAAGCCATACGGCGCCAGCGGTATCTCCGTCGCCTCACCCGCCATCAACTGATCGAGCAGGCGCCCGGTCACCGGCCCCTGCGTCAGCCCCAGGTGGCCATGCCCGGTGGCGAGGAAGATCTCTTCGCCCGGCACCCGGTCGATGATCGGCAGCGAATCCGGCGTGCACGGCCGATTGCCCGCCCATTCCGAGACCGGCTGGCCGGTGATGCCCGGGAACAGCTTGCGCGCCTCGGGGTCGAGCCTGCGGATCAGGTGATAGTGGGGATCGCGGTCGAGCGCGGTCAGTTCCTTGATGCTGGTCATGCGGATGCCCGCCTGCATGGGCGAAACCACCATGTAGCGCTCGGCCCACAGCGTGGGCCGCCCCACCACGGCCTGCGCCTGCGGATACATCAGGTGATAACCGCGCGCGGGAATCACCGGGATCTTCAGCCCGAACGGCCGCAGCAGCGCGTTGCTCCACGCACCCGCCGCCACCACGACCCGGCCCGCATGCACCGGACCATGGTCGGTATCGACCTGGTAGCCGCCATCGCGGCGCGTGATCGACGATACGCTCGCGGTCAGCGGCACGGCGCCGCGCGCGCTCAGATGATTGAACAGGCGCCGGCAGAAATCGCCCGGGTCGCGCATGGCCAGCGATTCGCGCTGGAACACCGCGCGCTGGAAACCGGCGCCGATCCCCGGCTCCAGCTCGCGCAGCTGCGCGGCATCCAGCACGTCGAAGGCGACGCCGTGCCTGCGCATCAGGTCGCGCTCCCACTCGCCCTTGGCGAACGTCTGCTGCTCGCTGTAGACGTGCAGGTAACCGGTGTGCGCGATCAGGTCCTGCGCCTGGATGCGCTCGCCCAGGGCCAGCCACGCCTCGCGCGAAGCGCGGTTGATCGCGCTCAGCGCGTCGATGATCGGCAGCACGTGCTGAGAACGTCCCTGCACCAGGAACTGCAGCAGCCAGCGGGCGTACGAAGGGCTGACGCCCCAGTCCAGCTTCAGCGGCGCCAGCGGGTTGGCGAGCATGCGCAGCGCCTTCACCACGATGCCCGGCGTCGACTGCGGCATGACGTTGCCGACCGAAATCGAACCGGCATTGCCGAACGAGGTCTCGCCCGCCGGGCCTTTGGGATCGATCAGCGTGCAGGACAGGCCGCGGTCCAGCAGGTGGTGGGCCGTGGACAGGCCGACGATGCCGCTGCCGATCACCGCGACATCGGTGGTCTGCGGCGGGCGGGAGGAGGGGGAGGAAGTCATTGGATCGGAACGTCGTACGCGGTCTGTGGGGAGGGCTCGGGCCGGAAGGTGAAGTGCCACCATTCCATCGGGTAATTATGGAACCCGTGCCGCGCCATCGCATCGAGCAGGCGCTCGCGGTTGGCCTTCTGCTCAGGCGACAGGTCGGCATGCGCGGTGTTGGCGCGGGGATCGAAGAAGTCGAACGGCGTGCCCATGTCCAGGTCGACACAGCGGCCTTGCCCACACCGCGTCAGGGTGAGGTCCAGCGTGGCCCCGCGGCTGTGTCCGGAGGTCTCGGCGATGTAGCCGTCCAGTAGCCGCGCCTTGTCCAGGTTCGGGTAGTACGCCGCCTTGGTCCGCTGGTCGCCTGCATCGCGGGCCCAGGCCACGAAGTGCTTCACCGACCGCACCGGCCGGTAGCAGTCGAACAGCTTCAGCGACAGGCCCTCGCGCTGCACGTCGGCCTGCACCTGGGCCAGCGCCCGCGCCACGGGCGCCAGCAGCAGGCAGGTATTGGCTTCGTAGCCGGGCACGCGCGCGCCGGTGAAGTTGGCGGTGCCGGCATAGCGCATGTCCAGCTGCACGCCCGGCGCCAGCGATGCGGCCTCCACCAGGCCCGCGGTGGCCGCATCGGTGGCCGGGGAGATCTCGACCTTCGTCGCGGGCACGTCATCGCACGCCGCCACGCGGGTGAAGGCGAGGTCCTGGTAGTCGTAGCTGAAGTCCGCTTCGGGATCGACGTGCGAAAGCGCCAGCGTGGTCGACCCGGCATCGGCCGCGAAATGCAGCCAGGGCTCGGCATCGACGCTGTCGTCGTCCCAGTCGACCAGCCAGCGCGTGTCCGCCTGCATCACGGTGCCGGTGAGCATCGGCGAGCGCGCCGATGCGAAACGCACGCGATCGCCCTGCGCGCAGAGCGTGGCATCGCCGAACCACGGATCCCGATAGCGGCCCGTCCAGGCGGCCAGCGCCGCGGCGGTCGCGGGGACGCGACGACGGGTGTCGGGCTTCGGTTTGGCGGCGCGTTCGTCCGCGCGCTCCAGGTCGAGCAACCTGGCGTAGTGCGCCACGCTGTGCGCCTCGCCCGGCCGGGTGATCTGCTTGGTCAGGACCTGGCCCAGCACCGTACGCGCGGCCTCGCCTTCGCCGTTGATCAGGATGACGATGCCGGTGCGCTGGTCGGGCAGCAGGATCACCGAGGAATACATGCCCGCCAGCGTCCCGGTGTGGGCCACCTTCCAGGCGCCATCCACGTCGGACAGCCGCCATCCGTAGCCATAGGCGGAGAAGTGGCTGTTGTCCCAGGCGCGCATGCGCGCGCTCACCGGCATCGGCATGTGGGCCGTCCACACCGCCTTGCGCTGCGCGGGCGACAACCAGGCCGGCTGCGCCTCCGGCGACAGCCACATGCGCACCCACGCCAGCATGTCGCCCAGACTGCAACGGATGCCGCCGGCGGCCATGGAGGTGACGTTGGGCACGGTGGCCCCGTCCTCGCGGATGACCCGGTTGCCCTGCGGCGTGCGCATGTGCGGCTGCGCGACGTTGCCGACCTCGGCGCGGTTCCATTCGCCGACCTGGCAACGCGACAGCCCGAGCGGCTGGAACAGTTCGCGCTTGACCAGCGCTTCGTACGGCGCCCCACCCGCCGCCGCGGCCACTTCGCCGGCCACGACGTACAGCAGGTTGTCGTACGCGTAGGCGGCACGGAAGCTGTGCGTGGGCTTCAGGTGCTGCAGGCCGGCGATGATGTCGGCGCGGGTGAACCGGTTGGGCTCCGGCCACAGCATCAGGTCGCCAGCGCCCAGTCCCAGGCCGCTGTTGTGGATCAGCAGGTCGCGCACCTGCATCTGCTGCGTGACCCAGGGGTCGTGCATGCGGAACTGCGGCAGGTGCCGGGTCACCGGGTCGTCCCACTTCAGCCTGCCGGCATCGACCAGGCGCGCCAGCACGCCGGCCGTCATCGCCTTGCTGTTGGAGGCGATCTTGAACAGCGTGGCGTTGTCGATCGGCTCTCCGCCGCCGGCTTCGAGTTCGCCCAGGGTGCGCGTGTAGACGATCTCGCCGTCGCGGACCACGCCTACGGCCAGCCCGGGCAGGCGGTAGTGCGCGAAGACCTCCTCGACCATGCGGTCGCGGGCCGTACGCAGACCGTCGTCGCCGGCCAGCGCCTGGCCGCCACCCAGTGCCGACAGGGCCAGCAGCATCGCGCATGCCCGCCGCCATCCCCGGGAGGGGCGCCGCATGTCCATTGTCTTTCGCACGCTTGCTTCCTCCGCCACCGTCGCGGCGTCGCGTTGGTACCGATGCGGCGCGGCCGGCCCTGGGGACCGGCCGCGCCTGGGGGCTGCGTACCGCTGCTCAGCGGAACTTGTATTCGACCAGCAGGCTGTACGCACGCCCGCGCGGATCGGCGATACGCGTCTCCCAGCCCGCGCCCGCGGCATAGTCGTTCATGTGCGCGGTGAACGGCGGATCCTCGTCGGTGAGGTTCTTCACGCCCAGGGTCAGCTTCATGTTGTCGAACCCGGAGTACGCCAAGCTGTAGTTGTACGTGGTGTAGTGGGAGACGCGCGGATTCCAGTTCTCGGGGATGTAGCTGCCGTTGCGCACGCTGATGGGGAGCTCGTCGTTGTAGCCGTCGCGGTAGATCTGGCTGAACGTGTGCGCCCAGTCGCCCTTCTGCCAGACGAAGTTGAGCGTGTGCTTCCACTTGATGGGCAGGTTGTAGTAACGGACGTAGTCGCCCACCAGGCTCTCGGTGTACGGCAGCGATTCCAGCGCCTTGGTCTTGAAGGTGTTGATGTAGCTGCCGTTGAGGTTGAGGCGCCAGCTGCCACCGGCCAGTTCGCCCATGACGTTGCCGTCGATCTCGATGCCCCGCATCAGGCTTCCGCCCGAGTTGATGTAACGGCGGTCGATGGCGACCACCTCGCCGCTGGCGTCACGGATCCAGTTGGCGGAGAACAGATCGTAGTAATCGATCAGCGTATCCAGGTCCGCTCCGCGGATGGTGTTTTCGCGTTCGATCTCCCACCAGTCGACGCTGACATTCATCCAGTCCACGGGAGCCAGGACCACACCGAAACTCTTCTGGGTGGATTCTTCCGGCTCCAGATCCTCCTTGCCGCCGGTCAGGATGTCGGGCCTGATGGACTCGCACCCCGGGATGCTCGCATCGGCCACGCCGCCGGGGCAGGTCGCGGGATCCGCGAGGTCCAGGCCGGTGTAGGGGCTTGCGGTGACGCCATTGAACAGCTGGTTGAACGAAGGCACCTTGAAGCCCGTGCTGTAGGCGCCCCGGAACGCGACGCCTTCGATGGGCTGGTACTTGAAGGACACCTTCGGGTTGGTGGTGCTGCCGAAGCCGTCGTACTCGTCGTAGCGCGCTGCCAGCGTCATGTCGAAGTTGGCGGTGATGGGCAGGTAGACTTCCGCGAACACCGCCTTGATGTCGCGGCTGACGTCATCGAGGATGTTCACGTTGTCGAACGGCGCGTTGAAGATCAGCGACGCCTCGGACGTGGTGTTGCCGTCGAACTTGAACTCCTCCCGGCGCAGGTCGAAGCCGGTCGCGGCCAGCACGTCGCCGCCCGGCAGCGAGAAGCCCAGGCTTCCGGAGAACGATGCATCCAGGGTGGTGACGATCGACTCGCCGCCGTACAGCCGCACGCCGCGCGCGGACGCCGCCGCCAGGCCCGCCATCGCTTCGGCCGACTGGCTCTGGCCGGGCAGCAGGAACGGGTTCAGGATGCCGTCGCCGAGCAGCTGCTGCAGGTTGGCCGTGTAGAAATAGCCACCGCCCAGCTCGGACCACGACTCGCTGGAGGCGCGCGACAGGCCGACGTTGTAGTCCCAGCTGCCGATGAACTTGCCTTCGAAGGCGGCCAGCAGGCGATAGGCCTTGGTGGTCGTGTCGATCTGGCGGTAGCCGCACTCGATGCAGCGCCAGCGGTAGGCGATGCGGTTGCCGTAGGTGATGCCCCCCGGCCCGAAGTAGTCGACCAGGGCGCCGTACAGCATGTCGTACGTGTCCTGGGTGGTCGCATTCAGCGGGAACCAGGTGTTGGGGTTGAACGCGGCCGTGGCGCTGGTGCTGGACGAGATCTGGTTGGGTTCGAAGATCTTGGTGACATCGACCTGCGAGCCCATGAACTCGACGTAGGCCTGGTGGTCGTCGTTGATCTTGAACGTCGCGCGGCCGATGAAATCCACGCTCTCCTGCGGCTGCTGGATGACCGCGGCGGCGGGGTAGTCCCAGGCGCACGCGTACTTGGACCCGGGCACGTTCCACAGCCGGTAGTCGTAAGCCCCCATGGCGTCGCCGCCGGATTCGCAGCCACCGCCGCCCGGCAGGTTCAGGATGTTGATGGCGCTCTGCCGCGCCGTGCCCTGGGGATCCTGCAGACCGGTCCCGATCATCCCGCCCGACAGGCCGAAGATCGTGGCGAACGGCGTGCCGCGCGTGTCCGGCGACAGGCCCCGGTCGGGCTGGAAGGCGTTGGAGAAATCGCGGTCGCTGCCGCGCAGGATGTCGTTCTTCTTGAAGGTCAGCGAACCGAAGACGTTCCAGCGGTCCTGGTCCAGGTCGCCCCAGCCGGCCAGCAGGTTGGTCCGGTAGATGTTGCCGCCCCCTCCTCGGTGGCGTCCACGAACGCCGAGGCCTCCAGGCCCGTGTAGTCGGACTTGGTGATGAAGTTGATCACGCCGCCGATGGCGTCGGTACCGTAGACCGCCGAAGCACCGTCACGCAGCACCTCCACCCGCTCGATCGCCGCGAAGGGAATCGAATTCAGGTCCACCGCACGGCCCTTCAGGCCATGGGTCGC
This sequence comes from Pseudoxanthomonas sp. F37, assembly GCF_022965755.1. Taxonomy (NCBI): domain Bacteria; kingdom Pseudomonadati; phylum Pseudomonadota; class Gammaproteobacteria; order Lysobacterales; family Lysobacteraceae; genus Pseudoxanthomonas; species Pseudoxanthomonas sp. F37. The sequence continues at coordinate 3,941,328 of NZ_CP095187.1, forward strand.
GACCCGGCGCCCATTCAACAGCACCAGCGTGGCGTCGGCCCCCTGGCCGCGCAGGTTGGCGCCGGACACGCCGTTGTTGCCGCGTTGTTCGTCGCTGACGATGCCGGCGTTGCTGGCCAGGTTGTCGGACGAATTGCCCGCGATGTTCAGGAACATCAGCAGCTGCTCTGCCGACGAGATGCCCAGGGCGTCGATGCGCTCCTTCTGCAGCACCGTGATCGGCAACTGGGTCTCGATCTCGGTGCGCTTGATGCGCGAGCCGGTGACCGTGACCGTGTCCAGGGTGCGCGCCGTGCCTTCGGGAGCGGACGCCGCGTCCTGCGCAAGCCCGATGCCGGGAATGGCGAGCCCCAGCATGATGGCGGCGGCGAGATGGCTTGGCTTGAGCGGAAGGGAGCGAGTGGGCATGCGGGATCTCCGGGCTGAAAGGACGCTGCATTACGTGGTCGATACGATGCGCTGCATTGCGCGGAGCACGTCGCCCCGGGGATGGCGTGGACGGTGGGTCCTGGCAGGACATGGACACCGCACCGATGCATCCCAGGAACGTATGGATCCCCATCCGTGCCATCCGGCGCATCCCGTTCCGGACGCGCATTGCAGGCATTGCCTGATGTTTCGGTTGTTGCACCGGCACCCCCGCCGGCTTACCTCACCGCCGGCCCGTGCAGCGGCCGGCGGAAAACCCCTTTCCCAGCGGTGTAGCACGCCCCTCACATTGAGTCAATAAATTATTCTCGCCTCACAAAAAAACGGACTGGAATATTCCTGTCAGGGCGATGCCGGGGCCGGCGCCGGCATGTCGGCAGCACGCGTGAGCGCATGCAGGATGCGCAGGTCCTGCGCGTCCAGTTCGGTGCCTTCCATGCCGCGAAAACGGTGGTGGAACGCGCGCACGGTATCGGCGCGGTCGTCGACGGCATAGCCGATGGCCTGCAATGCGAGCCAGGGATCGAATCCGGCCGGCGGATCCTGCGTGGCATCGGCCGGCCACAGGCCGAAGCCCGCGTCGTGCAGGCGTTTCCACGGGAACAGCGGACCCGGATCGATCTTGCGCGTCGGCGCCAGGTCCGAATGGCCGATGATCTGCGTGGGCGGAATGCGCAGACGCGTGGTCAGGTCGCGCAGCAGCACGATCAGGCTGTCGATCTGCGCATCGGGGAACGGACTTTTGCCGTCGTTGTCGATCTCGATGCCGATGGAGGCGTTGTTGACGTCGGTGATCGCGCCCCAGCGTCCTGAGCCCGCATGCCAGGCACGCTTTGCGTCGCTGACCAGCTGGTAGATCTTTCCGTCCTTGCCGAGCAGGTAGTGCGAACTGACACGTCCTCCGCTGTTGCGGCTGCGCAGCGTGTCCAGCGACTGCTCGACGGACTCCTGCTCGGTGTAGTGCAGCACGATGACCACGGGCCGGCGTTCATCGAAGTTCTTCGACGGCACCCAGGTGGCCAGCGGGTTGCGCGGACCGCTGTGCGCGCAGGCGGCCAGCAGTACGGTCATGGCGGCGACGGCCAGGATGCGCCGCGCGGGCGGGACGGACAGGGTCATGACGGGTTCCTCCGCAAAGGCAGGGCTACAGGAATAGCACGGCGCCCGCATCCCTGCGTGCGCGTGCCGCAACAAAAGAAAGGCCTGCCGCGAACGGCAGGCCACGGGAGAGACACAGCTTCGACCGCATGCGCTGCGCGATCAGAAGTTCCACGTCACCACGAGCTGGGTGTAGCGGGGGGATTGCCACACCGTGCCCTGCCCGAAATGGGGCATTTGTGTTCCCGGCGTGCTTTCATAGCGGGAGTGCACGTTGATCACCGTCTGCCGATTCAGCAGGTTGTACACGGAGAGGCGGGCCTTGAGGTCGATACCGTCCACCGGCAGGGTCCAGGTGACATTCGCGCCCAGATCGTAGACCCAGGGCATGCGGCCAAAAGCACCGCGCTCGGAGTACACCAACTCGCGTGTGGCCCAGTCGGAGCAGTTGGCCACGCACAACCATCCCGAGCCACCACCGCTGAACTCGCCAGGTCCGCCCGCCGAACGGTTATCGTTCGGCCAGACCACGCCGTATGCGGTGATGGGTCCGCCCGAGCGCGCGGAGAACGTGCTGCCGAACGACCATTGCTCGTTGAGCTTGTAGCTGCCCCGCAGCTTGATCTGGTGTCGGGAATCGTTGAAGAGCACGCCGTAGCGCTCGTTGACGGCGGGATGATCGTAGTACTGAACCAAGTTCGTGTCGGCGTAACCCGTATCCGAATTCACCGGGCCTTCCATATTGCCCTCTGACTTGGACCAGAGGTAGCTGGCGTTGAACGCCCACTTGTCGTCCCACGCACGGTCAAGCTGGAACTCCACCGCCTTGTAGGTACGCTTGGGCTTCTTGTAGCCCATGATCGCGCCACTGCCCGATGCGATGTAGCCGTCCTGCGAAGAGTCGAACGTGACCCAGTCGCTGGTGGTGGGGCACCACAAGGTTGTCGTCTCACCCGGGTTGATGATCGGCCAGTCGCCCGAGTACCAGGGACAGCCCTCCACATGGTTGATACGCGCATCCTCGACCGCACGCGTCATGCGGCGGTAGGTGGCATTGACGCCGTACGACCATGCCTGGTTGATCGCCTGCTGGAAGCCCAGGATGAACTCGTCCTGGAAGACCATCTTTAGATCTTTCGCAACTGCGGTGCGGAAGTCCTCCGGAGCCGGCACGTTGTTCGACGTATTCACCGGACCGATCTGCTGGCCGAGGATGGGCAAGAGGTAGGTTCCTGCCACCGGGTGCTCCATCTGGGTCCAACCATCGAGCACGTAGTAGGTGTGTTCGTCGGTGCTGCCCGCGAAGTAGTCGGCCAGCTTGTTGGTCAACGGCAGGTAGTAGCGGCCCGCATTGCCGAAGAACTTGGTCGAGCCATCACCCTTCATGTCCCAGCTGAAGCCGACGCGCGGCGCGATCATGTCGGAGAAGTCGGCCTTGGCGAAGGTTACGCCGGAAGCGTACTTGTTGTGGAACTTGTCCGCACGCAACCCGAGGTTCAGCAACAGATTGGGCGTGACGCTCCAGTTGTCTTCGATGTAGATCGCTTGCGCTTCGGTGGTGACGGGCGTTCCTGTGATGTAGCGGCGCGCATCGACAATGGCGGTGGTGCCCGCCGGAATTACCGTACCGTTGAGGGAACTGCCTGCGTTGGCGGCCTGTACCTGGTAACTGATGCCATCGTTGGGGTAACGCACCGCACTGTTCGAGTCCATGACCTCTTGGTCAAGGCCGAAACGCAGCAAGTGATCGCCCAGTGTCCACTCGAAATCCAGGCGTGCCGCCTCGCGCTTGTCGTCGCGGTCGCCGATGCCGGTATCGGTGGGATGACAGCCTTCAGGGATACCTTCTGGCCCGAACCGGGTGGTGTAACTGCCGGACCGCGTCACGATGCTGCAATCCGAATCCTGATTGCTGCTGTTGGAGGAGCTGCGCTTGTTCACGCCGTACATCGCCTTGGCGGTGAAGTTGTCCGTGAAATGGCCCGTATAGGTGAGCGACCAGTTGTCGCCGCCGGAGCCTGACACGCTGTCGCCCTTCAGCCTGTCCTTGGAGCCCGTGGCCCATGTGTACTTGTAGATGTCGGTCGTCGATTCGCTTTTGTCGGAGAAGGCCAGCAGCTCCAGCAAATGGTCGTCATTGATGCGCCAATCGAGCTTGGTGCCCCAGAAATCGTTGTCGCCCTTGGTGATGAACGCATCATTGGTATCGAAATCCTGCGGACTGCTGTCGCGCTTCTCGTACATCGCGAAGAAGAACAGCTTGTCCTGGACGATCGCGCCCGAGGCCCAGACGTTCGCCTTGTAGAATGAGCTCGTATCGCGACTGGTTCGATTGCGTTCGTCGAGGGTGCCGTCGCGATGGTAGTGGTCTTCTTTCGAGGCCTCCCAAGCGGACGGCTCCAGGGTTACTTCTGCGCCGGCGCGGAACTCGTTGCTGCCCGAGCGCGTTACCGCGTTGATGACGCCGCCGGTGCTTCGTCCGAACTCGGCCGAGTAGCCACCGGTCTTGACCTGGAATTCCTCGTAGAAGCCGAACGGGACCGACGAGAACCCTTGCCGGCGGTACGGATCGGTGACGTTGAGGCCATTGATGTAGACAGCATTCTCCGCGACGGATGACCCGCCGAATGAAAGACCACCGAATGTGGCGCCGGAATTGATCACGCCCGGCGCCAACAGCGCGACAGAGCTAAGGCTCTGATCGACCGGCAATCTCGCGAGTTCCTGCCGGTTGATGTTCGTCGCCGACTCCGTCGAACGCACGTCCACCCGGTTGACCACGCGCGAGCCCACCACCTGCACGGCGTTGAGGTTCACCACGCCGCCGTCGCTGCCCAGGTTGACGGTGGTGGTGCCGCCCAGGGCGACGTTGACGGCCACGGCCTGGCCCACGTCCTCGCCATTGCGCTTGACCTGCAGCTGGTAGTCGCCCACCGGCAGCTGGCTCAGGCGGTAGCCGCCGTCGCCGCCCACCGTCACCGAGCGCGTCGCGCCGGTGGCGGTGTTGGTGATCATGATCTGGTCGCCCGCGCTGGCGCGGCCGGCGACCGCACCGGTCGCGCTCTGCGCCATCGCCGGCGCCATCGACGCCAGGCAGGCGCCCAACGCCAGGCCCAGTGCCGCCTTCTTCAGAACCTTGCCTTTCATCCCCGCTCTCTCCTGCTAAAGATGGTGTTGAATCGTGTGGTGGTGGTGGTGTTGCGGTCAGCCGCGCCCGTCCCGGGGCAGCACGGTCCATTCGAACTGGTAATCCCATTGGTCGAAGTAGAGGTTCCCGCCCCTCCACTCCACTTCGCCGCGCTGCAGGTCCACCGTCTCGGAGCGCTCGTGCTGCTTGGCGGGGATGAAGTCGCGCGAATAGTCGTCGTTGAAGGCGACGCGGTAAGCGTCCAGCCCGCCGAGATAGAACCAGCGCAGCGCCGGATCGTCCGACGCCAGCTGGCCGCTGGTCACGTCCATCGGCACCCAGCCGTACGGCGCCAGGTACAGCGCGCCCCAGTCGTGCATGGTGTCGTGGCCTTCCACGTCCTCGGAATACGCCCAGCCCGACTGCCAGCGCGCGGGAATCCCGTTCATCCGCAGCAGCGTGATCAGCAGCAGCGTCTGCTGCCCGCAGTCGGCGTGTCCGGCGCGGAAGGCGTAGTCGCTGATGTTGGTGATCGTGGAGTATTCGCGGGCACCCGCCCACGGGATGCGGTCCACCGCCGCGAACAGCTTCTGCGCAATGCGGTAGGGATGGGTTTCGTCGCCGACGACCTCGGCGCTGAAGCGGCGCAGGTCGTCGCTGAAGACCACGTGCGGCGCGCGTTCGGCCACGAAGGGTTCCAGCTCCGGCGTCAGGGTGGGCGGCACCACGGCATCCGGGTCTATCGCCACCCGGCGCGCATGCACGGTGACTTCGTAGGTCAGCGAAAAGCTTGTCGGCTGGCCCGCGACCGCGGGGCGCTCCAGGTAGGCCGTGCGCTGCAGCGCACGCTCTGGCGCGACCTGCGGCCTGGCCGGCTGGCTGTCGACCAGGGCGATGGCTTCCTGCTGGCCGGCGATGGCGCGCGGATACGGAATCCACGCACGCACCGTCTCGCCGGCAGGCACGGCGTCGGGCTTGACGGTGATGCGGTGGGTGATGCGGACGCGACGAGGCAGCACGCTGGTGGTTCCCGTCGCCCTGGACACCTGCACGACATCGCGATGATGGCGATGCAGCGTTTCGTAGGGCCCTTGGACGAAGGGGCGCACCGGCGATGCGCGGCGGGCGGCCGCTTCCGGGCTGAGCCGGAACAGGTTGGACACCGACCGGTTGAAGTAGCGCGGCTCGCCATCGATGTCGAGCCGCTCGATCAGCCCGGCGGCGTCCCAGCGCAGGAACTCGTCTTCGCGCAGGTCCGGCACCTGCGCGCGGATGCGCTGGCGTACCGCAGCGCCGTCCAGGCCGAAATCCAGGCGGATGCGCCGCATGCGCTCGCGCTGGAACTGCAGCGCGCGGGCGTCGGCGGCGTTGCGGCCACCCAGTGCCCGTTCGATCGCCTGCTCGGCCTGGTGGAAGCGCCCGCGGTCGATGTCGGCGACGATGGCAGCCAGCGGATCGCCGGCCATGGCCAGCCCCGGCGCCAGGAGTACCATCGGCCACCCGCCCAGGCACAGCCACGCGGCCAACCGGCGCTGCCGGCGCCTGCCGCGTACTGCAATGGTGTGCTGGCAACCGCTGGCATCCACGTCGAACATCCCCTAGCCGACTGGTCACGGTTGTGTAACACGAGGCAAATGCAGGGGTCAATAATTTATTCTTGATTTTTATTCCGTGAGAAATAAATATTCTTGCAGAACCCGCCCCCGGCATGGCGTCATGTGCATCCACGGGCGGGACTGACCAAGGGGAGTGGATGAACGTATCGACGTCGTACCGGCCCAGCGCGTGGCCGCGCACGCCCGGACGCGGCACCCTGGCCCGCGCGCTGGCGCTGGTCCTGCTGGGCGCCACTCTGTCGGCCACCGCACGCGAGCCACTGCCGGTGCCGCGCCACGCGGTCATCGGCGTGGAAGACCACCACCTGCAGGCCGATTACTGGATCGGCAGGCTGGCCCAGCCGCAGCATGCCCTGCTGGACGCGGCCGGCGTCGCCGCACAGAACGCGCGCATGCGCCAGCAGGACCCCCACGTCCACGAGCTGGAGGCGCTGCCCGCGACGCTGACACGCGCCGACGTGCGCGCGTGGCTGGAGCCGCTGTCGGCCCTGCCCACCCGTACGCTGTACGACGACCAGGGCCGCGAGATCGCGGCGGCGAGCCTGGTGGCGATGGCGGCCAACGCGGCGGTCGATGCCGTGCCCGCACAGGCCCCTGCACGCTACGGCCTGGTGGTGCACCGCGCGGACCTGCGGACCTTCCCGACCCGGGAGCGCGTGTTCAGCAGCGCGGGCGACACCGACATCGACCGCTTCCAGGAAAGCGCGCTGTTTCCCGGCACACCGGTGGTCATCGCACACACCAGCGCGGACGGCGACTGGTACTTCGTGGTGAGCCCGCTGTATGCCGCGTGGATCGAGAAGCGGCACGTCGCCGTGGGCACCCGCGAAGCCGTCTTCGGCTACGGCCGCACCGGCCCGGGCCTGGTGGTGACCGGTGCGACCGCCCGCACCGTATACAACCCCGAGGAACCCGGCCTGTCGGCGCTGCAGCTGGACATGGGCGTGCGCGTACCGGTGCTGGCCGACTGGCCGGCGGATGCGCCGGTGAACGGACAGCACCCCTACACCTCGCATGTGATCCAGCTGCCGGTGCGGCGCCAGGACGGCTCGCTGGCCCTGCTGCCGGCCCTGCTGCCGCGCACCGCCGACGTGGCGCCGGACTACCTGCCGCTGACGCCGGCCAACCTGCTGCAGCAGGGCTTCAAGTTCCTGGGCGAGCGCTACGGCTGGGGGCATGGATACGACAGCCGCGATTGCAGCGGATTCGTTTCCGAGGTCTACCGCAGCATGGGCATCGTCCTGCCCCGCAACACCAGCGCACAGGCCGTCAGCCCGGCACTGGAGCGGATCGGCTTCGACCCCGGCGACAGCAACGAGAAGCGGCTGGCCGTGCTGCGCACGCTGCGGGTGGGTGACCTGGTGTACATCCCCGGCCATGTGATGATGGTCATCGGCCACGACAACGGCATCACCTACACCATCCACGACACCACCGGCATCACCTATCGCGGCGCCGACGGCAAGACCGTGCGCGCCAGGCTCAACTCGGTGGCGGTCACGCCGCTGGAACCCTTGCTGTTCAACAGCGAACAGTCCACCGTCGACCGCATCACCGCCATCCAGCGCATCCGTCCCCAAGGGGCTCCATGAAGATCACCGACATCAGGTTCGGCATGCTGCGCGTGCCGTTGAAGACGCCGTTCAAGACCGCCCTGCGCACGGTGGACACGGTGGAGGACATCGTGGTGATCGTGCACACGGACACCGGCCATGTGGGCTACGGCGAAGCGCCGGCGACGGCGGTCATCACCGGCGACACGCACGGCTCCATCGTCGAAGCGGTGGGCAAGTTCATACGGCCCCGCCTGATAGGCCAGGACATCGCCAACCTCAACCGCATCACCGACCTCATCCAGACCGCGCTGGAGCGCAACACCAGCGCCAAGGCCGCGGTGGAGATCGCGGTGTACGACCTGTGGGCGCAGCTGTACGACGCGCCGCTGTACAAGATGCTGGGCGGCGGCGACCCCGTCATCACCACCGACATCACCATCAGCGTGGACTACATCGACAAGATGGTGGCCGACTCGATCAGCGCGGTGGAGCGCGGCTTCGAATCGCTGAAGATCAAGGTGGGCAAGGACATCGGACTGGATATCGAGCGGGTGAAGGCCATCTACTCCGCGGTCGAAGGCCGCGCCCTGCTGCGCCTGGACGCCAACCAGGGCTGGACCGCCAAGCAGGCGGTGTTCGCCATGCAGCACCTGGAGGACGCCGGCGTGGTGCTGGAGCTGCTGGAACAGCCGGTGAAGGCGCGCGACCTGGACGGGCTGAAGTACGTCACCGACCGCGTGCACACGCCGGTGATGGCCGACGAAAGCGTATTCGGCCCCACCGAGGTGATCGACCTGATCAAGATGCGCGCCGCCGACATCATCAACATCAAGCTGATGAAGACCGGCGGCATCTCCAACGCCATCCGCATCGCCGACATCGCCTCGATGTACGGGGTGGAATGCATGATCGGCTGCATGATCGAGACCAGCATCAGCGTGGCCGCGGCCGTACACGTGGCCGCGGCCAAGGCCAACGTCATCACCAAGGTGGACCTGGACGGTCCGTCGCTGGGCCAGTTCAACCCGGTCGAAGGCGGGGTGATCTTCAACGAGTCGGAGATCACCATCACCGAAGCGCCCGGCCTGGGCATCCGCGAGATCCGCGGGCTGGAGCTGCTGCCGGGCTGAGCCCGGCGGCGTGGGCCCGTTGTCAGCCGCGTCCTGCCCCATCACACTCCGGCCATGACCAATCCCCTGGTGAAGATCCGTTCCGAGCGCGACCAGATGTCGGCCATCGAGCGCCGCATCGCCGACTTCATCCTGGACAACGCGCACCTGCTGCGCGACTACTCCTCGCAGCAGCTGGCCAGCGCGCTGGGCATCAGCCAGTCCAGCGTGGTGAAGTTCGCGCAGAAGTCCGGCTTCAAGGGCTATCCCGACCTCAAGTACACCATCGGCGAAGCGATCGCCCGCAACGGCAACGGCCACGCCCAGGCGCCGGAGGCCGTGCAGGACGATGCGCCCGACGCCTACCAGCGGCTGCAGGATGGATTGCGCCGCAGCAAGCTGGCCGCCGAGGAGGAGACCCGCAGCCTCAATCCGCGCGCGCAGATCGAGCCGATCGTGGAGATGATCGACCAGGCCGGGAAGGTATTCGTCTGCGGCCTGGGCGACGATGGCCTGTTCGCGCGCGAGTTCGCCATGCGGCTCTCGTTGCTGGGGCTGCTGACGGTCCATCACGCCGACCCCATCCTGATGATGGCCAACCTGTCCGCCACGCGGCCGGGCGACGTGCTGCTGATGTTCTCCGAATTCGGCAAGCTGCCCGAGCTGTCGCAGGTCAGCCGGCAGTTCCAGGCGTGCGAAGGCAAGGTCATCTCGATCACCCGCCATACCGCCAACCCGTTGCGCGCGCATGCCGACGCCGCCCTGGTGATCTCGGCGCACGACCCGGCGCCGCACGTGGAACAGCTGCTCTACCGCTCGTCGCTGCAATCGCTGCTGGACTTCGTGTTCGTCCTGCTGTGCCAGACCAATCCGGACCGTCACCGCCAGCTCGCCATCAACCTCGAACGCATCCATCACCTGCTGGAGTCGTGATGCCCACAAGCTCGTTTCCGTACCGCTCGTTGCGCTCTTTCGGCCTGGCCGTGCTGATGGCATGCGGCGCCAACGCATGCGCCACCGGCCAACCGGCGGCCGCCCAGCACGCCTGGCGCGATGCCCGCCAGCTGGTGCTGGTGGTGACCGATGGCTGGGGCGCCACCCGCGGCACCCTGCAGCGCTTCGAGCTCCGCGATGGGCGGTGGCAGGCGGCGTCGGCGCCTTCGCCGATCTCGGTGGGGCGCAACGGCGCGGCGTGGGGCCTGGGGTTGCATCCGGCGCAGGCGCAAGGGCCGCAGAAGCAGGAAGGCGATGGTCGGGCGCCGGCAGGCGTGTTCACCCTGGGCGAAGCGTTCGGCTACGCGGACAAGGCCGGCACGGCCATGCCGTACCGGCCGATGCAGGCCACCAGCTACTGCATCGACGTGCCGGATTCGCCGCTGTACAACCGCATCATCGATACCCGCACCGAAGGCGAGGCCGCGGCGGAGGGCTCGACCGAACCGATGCGCCTGGACCTGCACAACCATGGCGATCCGCGTTACCGCGAAGGGCTGGTGATCGGCCACAACCCGATGGCCACCCCGCGCGCCGGCAGCTGCATCTTCGCCCACCTGTGGCGCACGCCGGGCGAGCCGACCGCCGGCTGCACCGCGATGGCGGCCGAGACGATGGACGGCCTGCTGGCCTGGCTGCGTCCCGATGCCCGGCCGGTGTTCGTGCTGCTGCCGCGCGCGGAGTACGACCGCCTGGTCCATGACTGGCGACTGCCGGAGCGTGCGCCGTGAGGTGGCCCGGCGCCACCGCGCGCGTGCTGCTCGGCCTTGTGGCCGGCGCCATCGTCGGCCTGTCTGTGGCGCAGGGCTCGCCCACGTCCGCCGCCACGGCGGTCGCCATCGCGCAGCCCATCGGCAAGCTGTGGCTCAGCGGCCTGCAGATGACCGTGGTGCCGCTGGTGCTGTCCCTGGTGATCCTGGGTGTCGCAACCGCCAGCGATGCGGCCGCCTCTGGCCGCGTCGCCCGTCGCGCGATGGTGGTGTTCATCGCCCTGCTTTCGCTGTTCGCCGCGTATGCGGCCATCGTCGCGCCGCTGGTGCTGGCGATGGTGCCGCCCAGTGAGGCGCTGACGGCCACGCTGCACGGCACGCTGCCGACCGCCGGCGAAGTCGTCGCGCCGGGCCTTGCCGACTGGATCGGCTCGGTCGTTCCCAGCAACGCCATCATGGCGGCGGCACAGGGCGCGATGCTGCCGGTGGTGGTGTTCGCGTTGTTCTTCGGCTTCGCGCTGACCCGCGTGCAGGAGGACCGGCGCGCCCAGATCATCGGCTTCTGCCACGCCATCGCCGACACCATGATCGTCATCGTGCGCTGGATGCTGCTGGCGGCGCCCATCGGCGTGTTCGCGCTGGTCCTGGCGGTATGCGCGCAGGCGGGCATCGGCGTGATCGGCGCGCTGGCCGGTTACATCGCCCTGCAGTGCGGCATGTACCTGGGCGCGACCCTGATCTGCTACCTGCTGGTCGCGGTGCTGGCGCGCCAGTCCCCGCTGGCCTTCGCCAAGGCCATCCTGCCCGCGCAGGTGGTGGCCGCCAGCACGCAGTCATCGCTGGCGTCGCTGCCCGCGATGGTGGAAAGCGCGCGCTTCCGCCTGGGCCACCCGCGCGCGGTGGCCGCGCTGGTGTTGCCGATGGCGGTGACGCTGTTCCGCATCACCAGCCCCATCCAGTACATCGTCGCGGCGTGCTTCGTGGCCTGGGCTTACGGCATCGATGTGAATGCGGTGACGCTGGCGGCCGGCGCGGCGCTGGCCGTGGTCATCAGCCTGGGGTCGATCGGCCTGCCGGGACAGGTGAGTTTCATGGCCACGGTGATGCCGGTGACGCAGTCGATGGGCCTGCCGATCGAACCGCTCGGCCTGCTGCTGGCGGTGGACACCATTCCGGACGTGTTCGCCACCACCGGTAACGTCACCGGCGACCTGACCGCCACCAGCATCGTCGCGCGCCAGTCGCCCGATGCGCGCGACGCCGACGCACCCCTCGACTGAGGCGCGGGCTCACCCTCGCGCCGCGTGGCGCCGCCACGCTGGCGCGATGCCTGCGTCTCAGCAGGGGCGGCCGGCAGGTACCCGCGCACGCAGGTAGGAGCCGACCAGCCGCCGGAGCGGGCCCGCCTTCTCGGGCCGGCTGTCGAGTGCGACGATCACCCTGTCCCACAGGCCCTCGTGGGCCCAGCGCGTGAACCGCACATACACGCTGTGCCACGTTCCTGCGCTGCGCGGCAACTGCACCCAGGGCCGGCCGGTCGCGGCGACCCATAACACCGCGTCCAGGAAAGCCCGTGTGCGTACGCTGTTGCGCGCCCGCACGCTGACCCGCGGCGGCAGTGCCGCCAGCACCGCGCGCCAGTCCTGGTCATCCAGACGCAGTGCCCCATCCCTTTCCGGCACGACCCTGCCGCACTCGTCCGTCTGCGCTGCACGTCCCTGTTCTTCGATCATCACGCGCCTCCTGGCCGCTCGGAAACCTGCGCACCTTGCATGCGCTGCGAATTCCTTCCGCCTGCAGGTTGATTCGCCGCGCGCGGGTGTGGGCGGACATCCGCGCGCTGCGCAAGCGCCGCAAGTTCCCCTGTACCGCGCTTAATTCATGTACTGGTCAGTCTGATATTCAGGGGATGTTGTGAGGTGAAGCGGATACTGCGCCCACCCTCGCAGTGCACCGCGACGGACACACAACAACAAACAGAAAGGCGTTTCCCATGAAGAAGTCCTTGCTTGCCCTGACCCTGCTGGCTGCCGCTCCGTTCGCCGCTTCGGCCGCCGAAGGCGTGTCCTACAACTACGTCGAAGGTGGCTACACCGCGACCAACCTGAGTGACGGCCTGCCGGACGCCGACGGCTGGGGCGTGAAGGGTTCGGTGGCCATCGCCCCGAATTTCCACCTGTTCGGCGACTACACCACGCAGGAGTTCGACGACACCAACGTCGACATCGACAACTACCGTCTGGGCGTGGGCTACAACCACGAGATCAGCCAGCGCGCCGACCTGATCACCCGCGTGGCCTATGAGCGCTACGAGGTGCCGGGCGACCATCTGAACGGCTACAGCGCCGAAGTCGGCGTGCGCGGCGCCATCGCGCCGAAGTTCGAAGGCTTCGCCACCGTCGGCTACGAAGACGGCAGCGACTTCGACGGCGATTTCTACGGCCGTCTGGGTGCGCAGGTGAAGTTCAACCAGAACTGGGGCCTGAGCGGCGATGTGAAGTTCGCCGACAACGACACCCAGTGGTTCGTCGGTCCGCGTTTCACCTGGTAATACGCAACACCGTTCCCCCGCGACGCGTCCTCTCTCCCCGCGTCGCACCCCGCCCGGCCCCTGTGGCCGGGCTTTTTCATGCGGCAAAGAAAAAGCCCGGCCACAGGGGCCGGGCTTTTCGCCTGCGCTGCATTACTTGAACAGCGTTTCCGGATATTCCGGCTTCTGTTCGCGCGCGAGCAGCTGTTGCAGGCCGTCGCGCGGCGTCAGCTCGCCGTGCAGCACGGCGCGTACCGCGCTGGAGATCGGCAGGTCGATGCCGTGGCGGTCGGCCTGGCGCATCACTTCGTCCGCCGTCTGCACCGACTCGACCACCTGGCCGATCTCGCGCACCGCGTCCTGCAGCGACTGGCCACGACCCAGGGCCAGGCCCAGGCGGCGGTTGCGCGAGAGGTCGCCGGTACACGTCAGCACCAGGTCGCCCAGCCCGGCCAGGCCCATCAGGGTTTCCGGCTTGGCGCCGATGGCGGCCGACAGGCGCAGCATCTCGTTGAGGCCGCGGGTGATCAGGCCCGCACGCGCATTGAGGCCCAGCTGCATGCCGTCGGCGACGCCGGTGGCCACGGCCAGGACGTTCTTCATCGCGCCGCCCAGCTCGGCCCCCACCATGTCGTCGCCGGTGTAGGCGCGGAATGCGGGGCCATGCATCACGTCGGCCACGGCCTGCGCGAACACCGGATCGGCGCCATGCACGGTCACCGCGGTGGGCAGGCCCAACGCGACTTCCTTGGCGAAGGAGGGGCCGGTGACGACGGCCAGCGGCACGTCGGGGCCCAGGATGTCTTCGGCCACCTCATGCAGGAAGCGGCCCGAGCCCGTCTCGAAGCCCTTGGTGGCCCACGCCACGCCCGCGCCCGCGGGACGCAGCGGCGCCAGCTTGCGCAGCGTTTCGGTGAAGGCATGCGAGGGCACCACCACCAACACCTGGTCGGCCCCCTCGAGCGAGGTCTCCAGATCGGTGGTGGCGCGCAGCGTGAGCGGCAGCGGGATACCGGGCAGGTAGCGCGTGTTCTCGTGCTGCGCATCGATGGCCGCGGCGACCACGGGGTCGCGGCCCCACAGGGTGACCGCGTGGCCATGCCGCGCCATCAGCGCGGCGAGCGCCGTGCCCCAGGAACCGGCACCCAGCACCGCGATCCTCAGCGGTGCGCTTGCTTGCAGATCAGTCATCCGCCACCCCTGTGCGAAGCGTCGCCGCCCTGACGGGATTGTGCATCACGGATCAGGCGTTGCCGGCGGGTTCCGAGTTGGCCAGGCCAGCGTCGCCCTGCGCGGCGCGCTGGCGCAGCGATTCGGCGTACAGGGCCTCGAAATTGATCGGCTGCAGGAAGAACGGCGGGAAGCCGCCGGCCTGCACCAGGTCGCTGACCAGCTGGCGCACGTACGGGAACAGGATGTTCGGGCACTGGGTGCCGAGCAGCACGTCCACGGCCTGCGCTTCCAGGCCCATCAGGCCGAAGATGCCGGCCTGCTGCACTTCCGCGACGTAGGCGGTCTTGTCGCCGGCCTTGCAGGTCAGGGTCACGCCCAGCACCACTTCGAAGGCATTCTCGCCCAGGCGCTGCACGCGCTGGTTGAGGTTGAGCTGCAGCTCCGGCTGCACGTTCTCGGTGAAGATCGCCGGGGCGCCGGGCACTTCGAAGGAAACGTCCTTGACGTAGATCTTCTCGACAGTGAAGGCAGGGCCAGCGGCTTCGGCGGGCGCGACCGCGCCGTTGGTGGTCTCGTCGGACATTTCGTACTCCGGAATCAGGATTGATGCAGTGAATGGAAGATTATGGCATGGCGCCGGCACGGCCCCGCTTCAAGGGGCCATACCGGCCAGGCGGACTCAGCGGCCCTTGACCAGCGGCAGGTCGGCCTGCTGCCAGGCGGCGACGCCGCCGTCCAGCACGTAGACCTTTTCGAAGCCGGCCTTCTTCAGGCGCTTGGCGGCGCCGCCCGCGGTCTGCCCGGTGCGGCAGACCAGCACCACCGGCTGGGACTTGGCCCCGGCCAGCAGCTTGTGGTCGGGACCGAAGCTGCTGGGCAGCACGTTGCGGCTGCCGGCGATGTGGCCCTTCTCGAAGTCGTTGCTCGCCGACAGGTCCACGACCAAGGCGTTTTCGCTGTTGACCAGGTGGGTCAGCTCGGCCGGGCGCAGGGCCTTGTAGCCGCGGAACAGGCGCGCGATCTCGGTGTACACGATGGCCACCGTCAGGCCGACCAGTGCCAGCGACAGGATCTGGTTGAAGGGCGAACGGGTGGCGAAAGCCAGGATTTCTTCGAAATTCACAGGGTTGGCGACCGTGGAGCGGGCGGCGATTGTCGCACAGGACGCCGCCGCGGACGCCCGGCGGCTACTGGCCTTTCCACAGGTCGGGCAACCCGACCACCAGCCACCAGCGCTTGGCCTGGGGATCCCAGCGCCAGCGCTCGACGTAACGCTCCGTGCGTTCGGCCATGGTGTGCTTGTTGATGACCCGCAGCTCCACGGCCCGTTCGACCGTGCCATCGGGGCCGCCGCGGCTGGAGAGATCGCGGTAACCGGATATCTGGACCTGCTTGTACCGCTCGAACTCCAGCTCGGTCATGGGGTGTTCGGCACGGTAGGCCGGGTCGACGGCCTGCCAGGCGTTCTCGAACTCGCCCCAGCGGATGGAGGCCGCGTACGCGTCCTGCACCTGCTGCAGCTTGCCGCGCTGCATCCGGCTCTGCGCGTGGGCAGGCGCGAGCATCGCCAGCAGCCCCAGTACCCACAGCATTCGTGCGATCACCCGCATGGCATCCCCTCCCGTTGCTGACCGCATGCTACCGCTTCGCGATGGCGACGTAGCGCCCGCTGAGCGTGGTGGCCAGTCCGCCTTCAGGCAGCAGCACGCGCGCATCCAGCTGGACGCGCGCACGGCCGCGCTGCACCAGCGTGTCGACGAAGACGTCCCACGCCTGTCCTTCGGCGAGCACCGCCTCGGCGACGAGGTCGTCGTACAGCGGAGCGAGGTAGCGGATCTGGCTGTCGGCCACGTAGACCTCGGCCTTCAGGCCGGCCAGTCGCAGCTTCAGCGTCACCAGCCCCCAGCCGGCCACCGTCATCAGCGACGTCAGGCTGCCGCCGAAGGCGTTGCCCTTGTCGTTGACGTTGGCCGACAGCGGCGCGGTCAGCCGCAGCGCGTCGCCGCGCATGCCCTCCACATCGACCTGCATCGCCGCCACCGGCGGCATGCCGCGGCAGTACTCACGCAGTTCCTGCAGGGCTTCTTCCAGACTCATCGCTCATAATCCGCGCATGGGACATCCAACGCCGCCGGCATGGTACGTCATCTCGCTGCGACCCCAGGGTGGCCACGCGGCGCTGCGCCGCGCCGCGCACCGGTACGGCGCAGGCCTGCTGGCGCTGTCGCCCTGGCGCATCCGCCATTGCGACGACGCGGCCACCCGTGCGGCCTTGCGGAGGGCGCTGCAGTGCCCGCGGGTGGTGTTCACCAGCCCCGCCGCCGTGGCCGCCGCGCATGCGCTCGAACGGCTGCACGCGCATCCCGGACAGGCCTGGCTCGCGGTCGGCGCCGGGACCGCCGCGGCACTGCGCCGCGCCGGTATCGCCCAGGTGTCGTTTCCCGATCGCATGGACAGCGAGGGCCTGTTGGCACTGCCCGCGCTGGCGGACCTGCACGATACGGACGTCGGGTTCGTCACCGCGCCCGATGGCCGCAACCTGCTGGTGCCCACGCTGGTGGCGCGTGGCGCGCGCGTGCATCGGGCCGAGGTCTACCGGCGCGAGTCCGTTGCGCTGTCCCGCCGTGCGCTGGAGGCCCTGGCGACGCTGCAGGCCCCCGCCTGCCTGTTGTTGAGCAGCGGTGGCGCGCTGGAACAGGTGCTGGCCCAGCTTCCCGAGGCGCTCTCGACGCGGCTCAGGAATGCCGTCGTCGTCGCCGCCAGCGCGAGGCTGGCCGAGGCGGCGCGGACGGCGGGCTTCGCCCGCGTCGTCCTGGCCGACGGCCCGCGCCCGGCGCAGCTGATGAAAGCGGCGTGCACGATCCGGCCGGCCGGCATCCGGTAGCATCTGCGGCCTCCATCACGTTTCGTCCCGCGACCAGGATGCTTGTGAACGACGAACCCGCCTCCCCCCGCCGCACCCCCGGTGCCGGCCGCTTCATCGCGCTGGCCGTACTGGTGCTGGTGGCCTGCCTGGCGGTCTGGCGTGGCTGGGTGTGGTGGCAGGCCCGGGGCGAAGGGAAACTGGACGAGCAGGCCATGACGATGCAGCGCCTGGAGGCGCTGGAGGCGCGTGCCGAAGCCCTGCGGCGCGACCAGCGCGCGCAGGCGCAGCGCCTGCTGGACGCCGCGGCCACCAACCGCGTGCTGCGCGACGAAGTCCTGGGCCTGGGCCAGCGCGGCGCCCTGCTCGAGGAAAGCGTCGCCAAGCTGACCGACCCCGACCGCCACGGTGCACAGGCCTTGCGGCTGGACGAGGTGGAACTGCTGCTGTCCCTGGCCGCGCAGCGGCTGGAGATCGCCCACGACCCGGCCGGTGCCCGGCGCGCGTATGCGCTGGCCGCCGGCGTACTGGACGGCCTGGACGACCATCGGCTGCTGAACCTGAAGCAGGCGCTGGCGCAGGAACGCCTCGCCGTCGACGCGCTGGGCGCCGGTGCGCGCGCCGACGCTTTCGCCAGCCTGGACGCCCTGGCGGATGCGCTCACCGGCCTGCCCCGACAGGTGCCGGCGGCAGCGCCGGGACAGGTGCGCCCCGCGTGGCAGCGCTGGCTGGCGCCCCTGGTGGACGTGCGGCCTTCGCGCGCCACCACGCTGGTGGCGCCCGACCAGCGGGCCGCGGCGGACGTGGCCTTGCAGATCGAGATCAGCCTGGCGCGGGCCGCACTCGAGCGTGGCGACGACGCTGCCTATCGCGCCGCCCTGGCCCGGGTGGACGCATGGCTGCCACGACTGTGGCCGGACTCGCCGGCACGACGTCGGGTTCACGCACGGCTGCGCACATTGCAGCAGGCGCAAGCGCCTGCGCGCCCGGCCGAACTGGGCAGCACGCTGCAGCAGTTGCGCACGCTGCGCAGCGCCGGCATGCGGCTGCGCCCGACCATGGAGACGCCGGAGGCGACGCCGTGAAAACGTTCCGCACCGTGGTGTTGATGCTGTTGCTGGTGCTGGCCGGCGTGCTGGCGGCGCAATGGATGGCCGGCACCGACCGCGACCTGGGCGAGGTGTTCATCCGCTTCGCCGGCTACGACCTGCATACGAACGTTCCGCGGGCCGCACTGGCGCTGCTGTTGGCGGGCGGCGTGGCCTGGCTGCTCTGGCGGGTGATCACCCTGCCGTTCCATGCCTGGGCCCGGCACCGTCGCAAGCAGGCGCGCGCAAGGCTCATCGACGGCCTGGAAGCGCTGCATGCCGGCCACTGGCATAAGGCCGAAAAGCAGCTCGAACGCGCCGCTGGCGACGAAGAGGTCGGCGCGGTCGCGCGCGTCGCCGCGGCAAGGGCGGCGCAGGCCCGCGGCGACGAGGCGGCGTTGCAACGCCACCTGGCCGCGCTGCGCGAACGCTCGGTACCCTCGCACGCGATCATCGCCGCGCAGCTGGCGCTGGATGCCGGACGCCCGCAGGACGCGCTGCCGGTGCTGGATGCCGCCGATGTGCAGCCGCTCCCGCCGCGCGGCCTGGCCTTGCGTGCCGAGGCCCTGGCGGGCATGGCGCAGGCAGGGGACGCTTATGGCCTGCTGGGCGCATTGAAGCAGCAGCAGGCCCTGGCGCCTGCTGCGTTCGATGCGCTGGAGACGCGCCTTGCCGCACAGTCGCTGCATGAAGCCGCCGATCCCAACATCCTGGCCGAGCGCTGGGAAACCCTCACCAAGCCGTTGCGGCAGCAGCCGCCGGTGGTGGCCGCCTATGCCGGACGCGCCGCCTCACTGCGCTGGGAAGACGCGGCCACGCGCAGCATCGAACAGGCCCTGGAGATCCGCTGGGACGAGGACTTGGTGGCGCTCTACGGCCGGCTGCCGGTGGGCAAGCTGGATTCGCGCCGCGCCAGCGCCCAGCACTGGCTGCAGTCCCACCCCGCCAGCCCCGCGCTGCTGGTCACCCTGGGACGGCTGGCCCGCCTGCAAGGGCAATGGACGCAGGCGCAGGAGTTCCTGCACCGGGCGATCGCACAGGGCGCAGGGGCCGACGCCTGGGAGGAACTGGGCACGGGCTTCGCCGACGCCGGCGACGCCGCATCGGCCCAGCAGTGCTACGCCAACGCGCTGAAGACGAGCCGCGGCGAAGCGGCCACGCAGCTCGCCGTGCGCGACATGAAGCAGACCATCCACGACGAAGCCGTCATGGAAGAACGCGATGCGCACGGACTGCCGCGGCTGAAGGACTGAAGCGCGACGCATCCCAGCTGTGTGGCGCGGTGGCTGCATCGCGGCTCGTGCCATCGTAAACGCCATACCTGCGTCACTTCAGTCGTCGGACCAGGTCGGGCACCGGCGTGTACAGGAATGCGCGACCGATTCTCTGGCATCGCATCAGCTTCAACTCCACCAGCGATCCAAGGTCGGTACGCGCTGTCTGATACGTCACGCCATGGACCTGCATGTGCCGATCGATCCGGTAGGCCTTGTCCGGATGCCTGACCGCATCGATCAGCAGTTCGCGCTGCCGGTGGTTGAGGCGGGCACCGAGCGAAGAAGAAGGCTTCAGCAGCGCCTGCGCCTTGCCGCGCTCTTCGACCTTGCGCGCGAGATAGCCATGCAGATTGTCGATCGCATCCACGATGACCTCCAGATGATGGTCGACGAAGTAGGACAGATCCGACTCATCGGTTTCGGTCTGCAGGTATGACCGGAGATACCGGGCCTTGGCATCCTTGAAGACACTGGAGATGGACAGATACTCGGTCAGCCAGTATCCCGACCTCAGCATCGACCAGTAGAACAGCGTCCTGGCCGTTCTGCCGTTGCCGTCGCAGAACGGATGGTCGTAACCGATCTGGAAATGGATGGCGATGGCCCTCACCACAGGATGCAGGAAGCCCTCCCCGTCGTGAACGCCATTGGCGAAATCGCACAACGCGCGCAGGCGCTGTGGAAGTTCTTCCGCGCGTGGCGGCGAATGAAGCACGCGTCCGGTCTCGTCCTCGACGACCACGTTGTCCGCTGCCGTGCGAAAACGCCCGGCCTGGGACGGGTCTTCGAGCGTGTCCGAGGTGATAAGCCTGTGTATCTCGAAAACGGCGTCAGGCGTGAGCGGCTGGTCGCGCCAGCGCTTCAGTTCCTGCATGGCGAGATAGGTGTTGTAGATCATCCGCTCGCCGTGATCGCGGGGCTTGCGCCCGCTCCGCAACATGTCCTTGGCGACCGCACGCGTGGTGCCTGCGCCCTCGAGCTGCGATGACGTCATCGCCTCCTCGATCTGTGAGCGGATGAGCAACCGGTGTTTGGCGTGCTCGTCTTCCTGCTGGTCCAATCCTCGGATCGACCCTGCCGCCTGCTTCGTAATGGTATGCAGCTTGCTCGCGATCGAGTCCGTCAGGGCGACGCGGAATGGCCTGCCATCGCGATCCAGAAGCGGCAGATCCCGCGCCGCGGCGCTGCGTGCCAGCTTGATGGCAAGCCACCATTGTTCGTGGTCCAGCCCCGTTGGCGGCGTGAGATGCCGGAGATGATCCCAATGCTCGTACCGTCCCTTTACCTCAGGGCCGATCCGCCGACGCAAGAGCCCGCCCAGCGCCCCGCCATGCTTGTCCAGCAATACGCTCAGGGGCTGGGGTGCGAGCGGGATCTTCATGGCAGCCGTCAATGTACTACTAATTCATAAGCAAATTAGTAGTTTGCTGACATTTCGCCATAAGTAATTGATTTTAATTATCTTTCTATGATCGCTACTACGCCCATGCCGCCCGCGGTGCAGATGGACACCAGCGCACGGCCGCCGCCGCGCTGTTTCAGTTCCTTGGCCACGGTGGCGACGATGCGGGCGCCGGTGGCGGCGAAGGGGTGGCCCGTGGCCAGCGAGGAGCCGTTGGGGTTCATCCTGGCCGGGTCGATCCTGCCCAGCGGCGCATCCAGGCCCAGGCGGTTGCGGCAGTAGTCCTCGCTCTCCCACGCGCGCAGCGTGCACAACACCTGCGCGGCGAACGCCTCGTGGATTTCGTAGATGTCGAAATCCTGCAGCGTCAGGCCCTGGCGCTTCAGCATTTCCGGCACCGCCACCGTGGGCGCCATCAACAGGCCTTCGCCGTGCACGAAATCCACCGCGGCCACCTGCGCATCCCTGAGGTAGGCCAGCGGCTCGTGGCCGTGCGCCCTGGCCCATTCATCGCTGGACAGCAGCACCGCGGCGGCGCCGTCGGTCAGCGGCGTGGAGTTGGCGGCCGTCAGCGTGCCGCGGCCGGAGGTCTTGTCGAAGGCCGGCTTCAGCGTGGCCAGCTTTTCCAGCGAGGTATCGGGGCGCAGGATGTTGTCGCGTTCCTGGCCGCGGAACGGCACGACCAGATCGTCGAAGAACCCGCGCTCGTAGGCGGCGGCCAGCTTCTTGTGCGAGGCCACCGCCAGTTCGTCCTGCGAGTCGCGCGAGATGTTCCATTCCTTGGCCATGTCCTCGCAGTGGTCGCCCATGCTCTTGCCGGTGCGCGGCTCGGCCACGCCGGGGAACTCGGGCTTGAGCTCGGCGAACTTGAAGCCGCTCACCAGGGCCTTGATCTTGTCCTGCGTGGTCCTGGCGCGGTTGGCGGCGAGCAGGCGCGCGCGCAGCTTCTTGCCGTACACGATGGGCACTTCGGACGTGGTGTCCGATCCGCCGCCGATGCCCGATTCGATCTGGCCCAGCGCGATCTTGTTGCCGATGTGGATGATGGTGTCCAGGCTGGTGCCGCAGGCGCGCTGCAGGGTAATGCCCGGGGTCAGCGGCGACAGGCCGGACGAGAGTGCGGCTTCGCGGCCCAGGTTCCAGTCGGACGAATGCTTGATCACCGCGCCCATGGCCACTTCGCCCAGCCGCTGGCCGTGCAGGCCGAAGCGCTCGACCAGTGCGCCCAGCGTGCGCACCGACATGCCCAGGTTCCCCACATCCGCGTAGGCCGTGTTCTGGCGGCAGAACGGAATGCGGACGCCGCCGAGGATGGCGACGGGGCGGGGACCGGGCATGGGGACCTCTTGGCGTTGGCGATGTGGGGAGGGGTGAAGATGCGCCTGCGTACGGCAGGCATAATGGGGGAGTGTAATGCGCCCCTCCACCGCCTCCAACCGCTGACATGACTCGATCCCCAACCGGCCCCGTCGTCATGGGCGTGATGGCCCTGGAACTGATGGCGGGCAGCACGCCGCGCAACGCCGCCCTGTCCGCCGCCGAGGCGAGCGCACTGGCCGGGATGCTGGGGCGGGACCTGGCCTCGCATGCCCCCCGGATACGTGACCTGGACCTGGTCGTGGCCGCGGCGCATTTCGATCCGGCCGAAGCCTTGCGGCCCGGCTGGTCGCTGCACCAGCGCCTGCGCGAACTCCACCAGCGCGCGCCGGGCCGGGGCGAAGGTCCCCGCGTGATCGCCTTCGGTGCCGATGAAGCGGGCGATATCCCGATGCCGCTGCAGGCGGAGGAAGGCCTGCGTGGCGGCCTGCTGCGCGTGGTGCCCTTCCTTCTCACCGGCGACGACCCTACGGTGGAAGCAGTGGGCGAACGGCTGGAGAGCGTCCTGCTGGAGACCGGCATGGCGCAGGCGGACACGGCCCTGCTGGCGCAGAACGCCTTCGGCGCGCAGATCGAACACGCCCGTTACATGACCCTGCACGACCTGGCCGCGATGACCGCCATGCAGTACGAGCACGGCGGGCTGGGCGCGCTGTGGCCCGTGATCGAGACCGCCCTGGTGGCGCCGGCGCAAGAGCATTGGCTGGATGCACCGCCGGAGCCGCTGCTGCGCTACGCCAATGGAGAAGTGCATATCGCGCTGTTCGAGCCGATGGCGTGGCGCGCACGGTATGCGCCGCAGGAAGCGACCGATGAGCGGCTGGAGCGCGCCTACCAGCACTTCCAGGCGCGCCAGCAGCAGATCGCCGCCGTGCTGGAGGCGCACGGCATCCCGGTGACGTTCGCGCACTGCCCAGGCAAGACCGACGCCCGGGAAGCCCTGCAGGCGTAGCGTGCGCCGTGCGCGCGACCGCACGCTGCCTCTTTTCTCCCGATCGTGCGCATGGCGCACGCTGCGCTACGGCAGGAGCGGCACCGCCGCTCCTGCGATCGCGGGCCGGTGTTACCGGGTGACCTTGACGATGCCGCAGGCCACGCGCGCGCCGGCGTTGCCCGCCGGTTGGCTGGCATAGTCGTCCGGCGCCGCGTGCACGATCAGCGCGCGGCCTGCCACGTCGTTGATGGCGCCGCCGCCCAGGGTGATGCCTTCGATGTGCGCGTCGACCTTCGCTACGCCCTCGGCATTGGCGGTGAGGTTGTTCATGTCGCCGGCATGGTGCGCGCCGCTGCCGGCCTTGCCATGCGCGGCGTTGAACGGGTTGAAGTGCGGACCGGCACTGCTGGCGTCGGCGGCGCTGCAGTCGCCCTTCTCGTGGATATGGAACGCATGCGTGCCGTTCGCCGGCAGGCCACCGATCTCGCCGGTCAGGTGCAGACCCTTGCCCATGGGGGTGAGGGTGACGCTGCCGCTGACCAGGCTGCCGGAGGCGGACGCCAGTACGGCGACCGCCTGCTTGGCGGTGCTGGTGGTGGGCACGACGGGCTTCGCCGATGACGGCGGCGAAGACGAGGACGGCGTGGTGTTGCATGCCGCCAGGGCGAGGGCGGACGCGGCGGCCAGCAGGGCGATGCGCATGGAAGACTCCTGTTGCAAGGCGTGGCCCGCTACCGTAACCACCGCTTCCTTCACGTTCAATGAAAGCGGCGCCGCGCACTCATCCGCGCTTGCGGCCGGGCCCCAGCTTGCGCGTGACGGTGTTCCTGCCCACGCCAAGACGGGCCGCGGCTTCGGCACGGCGTCCGTGGGTCAGTTCCAGCGCGACCTGCAGCAGCGTCCGGTCGAGCCGCTCACGCGCTTCGGCATGCAGCGATTCGGCGCCTTCCAGCAGGCGACGGCGCGCCCATTCGCCCAGCGCGTGGTCCCACTCGCCCCGGCCACCGGCCAGCGGCGCGTGCGACAGCGCGCCCTGCAGGTCGGTGGTGTTGATGACATCGGCAGGCGCCAGCGCCGCCAGGCGCCAGCAGACGTTCTCCAGCTCGCGCACGTTGCCCGGCCAGTCGTGGGCCTGCAGCAGGTCCAGCGCGGCATTGCTGAAACGCTTGGGGGCGATGTCCAGCTTGCGCGTGGCCATGGCCAGGAAGTTCTCCGCCAGCTGCGGCACGTCGGCGCGCCGTTCGCGCAACGGAGGAAGCTGCAGCCTCACGACGTTGAGGCGGTGCAGCAGATCGGCGCGGAAGCGGCCCTCGGCGACCAGGCCATCGAGGTCCTGGTGGGTGGCGGCGATGACGCGCACATCCACGCGGATCAGTTCGCGCCCGCCCACGCGGAAGAATTCGCCCTCGGCCAGCACCCGCAGCAGCCGCGTCTGCAGCGGCAGCGGCATGTCGCCGATCTCGTCCAGGAACAGCGTGCCGCCGTCGGCCTGCTCGAAACGGCCGATATGGCGCTTCTGCGCGCCGGTGAAGGCGCCCGCCTCGTGGCCGAACAATTCGCTTTCCAGCAACTCGGAAGGAATCGCGGCGGTGTTCAGCGCCACGAACGGCTTTCGCGCGCGCGGCGACTCGTGATGCAACGCATGCGCGACCAGCTCCTTGCCGGTGCCGGTTTCGCCGGTGATCAGCACCGACAGCGGCGCCTGCGCCAGACGTCCGATGGCACGGAACAGCGCCCGCATCGCCGGCGTGTCGCCGAGCAATTGGGGCGTGGCCGTCGCGGCCGTCTCGTCTTCGCCACCCGCTGCCGCCTCTTCCGCATCGGGCAAGGTGCGGGCGGCCAGTGCGACCGCGTCGTCCAGGTCGAACGGTTTGGACAGGAACTCATGCGCGCCGCCGCGGAACGCCCCGGCCGTGCTGGCGACGTCGGTATACGCCGACATCACGATGACGGGCAGTTGCGGATGCGTGGCCTTCAGCTTGTCCAGCAGCACCAGGCCGTCGTCGCCGGGCATGCGCACATCGGTGAACAGCAGGTCGGGCGCACCCCGCGCGCCCAGGGCCTGCAGGGCGGCGGCGGCGCTGTCGAAGCCGTCCACCGTGTAGCCCGCGTCGCGCAGGGCCGTGGCCAGCACGAAACGCACCGAGCGGTCGTCGTCGACCACCCAGATGCGGCGGGTGTCGGCGGTGCTGCCGGAAGCGGCCAGGCGATCAGTGGACATGACGTTCCTCGTCGGGGTCGTGCAACGACTGCGGCAGCAGCAGGGTGAAGACCGTATGGCCGGGACGCGAGCGGTAGGTCAGCGACCCCCGGTGTTCGCGCGCCACCTGCTGCGACAGCGCCAGGCCCAGGCCGCTGCCTTCGGCACGGCCGCTGACCAGCGGCAGGAACAGGTGCTCGGCGAGCGCTTCGGGCACGCCGCGGCCGTCGTCGACGATCTCCACCCGCAGCGCCATGGCGTGCAGATGGTCGTGGATGCGCGCGCCGTGTTCGACACGGGTGCGCAGGATGATGTTGGCGGCGCCCGCCTGCAGGGCATTGCGCACCAGGTTCCAGACCGCCTGGGTCAGGCGGTCGGCATCGCCGGACAGTTCCGGCAGGCTGGGGTCGTAGTCGCGCTGCAGGCGCACCGACCAGCCGCCTTCGTTCTCGGCCAGGCGCAGGACGCGCTCCAGCACGGTATGGATGTTCAGCGGCGCATGCGGACGCTGCGGAGAAGGCGACAGCAGCTGTTCCAGCAGGCTGTTGAGGCGGTTGATCTCCGACTCGATCAGTTCGATCAGTTCGCGCTCGTCGTCGTTGTCGTTACGGTGGGCGGCCCGTCGCGCCAGCAACTGCGCCGCGCCCTTCAGGCCGGCCAACGGATTGCGCAGCTCGTGCGCCAGCCCCTTCAGCGCGGCGCTCAGTGCACTGGGCAGGGCCTGGGTGGGATCCAGCGCGGGAAACTCGTCCACCGGATGCGCTTCCAGCAGCCAGCCGCCTCCCTCCAGCCGCGACAGCCAGCCTTCGGCGAAGCAGGGCGGCTCGCCGGGCATGCCCAACGCCATGCGATGCAGGCGCAGCACGTCGCGGTCGGTGTTGTCCAGGAAGCGCGCCATGGCGTCGCCTTCGATCTCCAGGGCCGCCAGCGGTTGCCCGATCAGGCGGCGGGTGCTGACGCCCAGCCAGCGGGCGAAGGCCGGGTTGAGGCCGCGGATCAGGCCGTCGGCATCCGCCCAGGCCACCGGCGTGCTGAGCGCGTCGGTGGTGGGTTCAAAAGGCATGCGGGACGGGGCCGGGGACGACATTGCACCAGTTTAGTGCAAAGCCGTCCCCGGGTATCCCTCAGGCCTCGTAGGCCGATTCGCCGTGGGACGTGATGTCCAGGCCCTCACGCTCGGCTTCCTCGGACACGCGCAGGCCGACCGTGTACTTCACGATCAGGTACGACACCAGGGCGACCACGCTGGAGAGGACCACGGTGATCAGCACGCCCTGCGCCTGGATCCACACCTGCGAGCCGATCGAGTACTCCGCCACGCCGGTCTCGGTGACGTAGTCCCAGATACCCGCGCCGCCCAGCGAGGGGGCCGCGAACACACCGGTCAGCAGCGCGCCGGTGATGCCGCCCACGCCGTGCACGCCGAACACGTCCAGGCTGTCGTCCGCGCCCAGCAGCTTCTTCAGCCCGCTGACGCCCCACAGGCACAGCACGCCGGCGATGGCGCCGATGGCCAGCGCACCGTTCAGGCCCACCAGTCCCGCGGCCGGGGTGATGGCGACCAGACCGGCGACCGCGCCCGATGCCGCACCCAGCAGCGAGGGCTTGCCCTTGGTGACCCATTCCACCAGCAACCAGGCCACCACCGCCGCGGCCGTGGCCAGGAAGGTGTTGACGAAGGCGATCGCGGCCACGCCGCCGGCTTCCAGCGCCGAGCCGGCGTTGAAGCCGAACCAGCCCACCCACAGGATGGAGGCGCCGACCATGGTCAGGGTCAGGTTGTGCGGCTTGATGGCCTCGCGTCCGTAGCCGGTGCGCTTGCCGATGACATACGCGCCCACCAGGCCGGCGATCGCCGCGTTGATGTGCACGACGGTGCCACCGGCGAAGTCCAGCGCGCCCTTGGCCCACAGGTAGCCCGACTTGGCCAGCACCTCCGGCACCACCTCGTTGCTGGTGAACGCGTCCGGGCCGGGGAAGAACCACACCATGTGCGCCATCGGCAGGTAGGCGAAGGTGAACCACAACACGGTGAACAGCATCACCCCGGCGAACTTCACCCGCTCGGCGAACGCACCGACGATCAGCGCGCAGGTGATGCAGGCGAAGGCGCCCTGGAACACGAAGAACGCCAGTTCCGGAATGTAGACGCCCTTGGTGAACGTGGCGCCGATGGAGGATGCATTCAGACCCGCCGCGAACAGACGATCGGTGCCGCCGATGAACGGATTGCCCTCGGTGAACGCGAAGCTGTAGCCGTACACCGCCCACAGCACCGCCACCAGCGAGAACACGGCCAGGTTCTGGATCAGGATCGACAGCACGTTCTTCGAACGCACCAGGCCGCCGTAGAACAGCGCCAGGCCCGGCAGCGTCATGAAGATCACCAGCACCGCCGACACCAGCACCCACACGGTGTCGGGCTTGCTGATCGTGGGGGCCGGCGCCTCCTCGGCCGGGGCCTCTTCCGCGGCCACGGCATCGCCGGGAGCGACCGCGGCTTGCGCGGGCGCGAGGGCTTCGGCCGGGGCAGGCGCGGCCTCGGCGACGGGCGCCTCGGTCGCCGGTGCGGCGGCATCCTGCGCGACGGCCGCCGTGGCCACGCCCAGGGACATCAGGCCGCACAGCGCGGCCAGGCACAACACGTGCGCACGGGTCTTCCACCCGGAGAACAGTCGAGTCTTCATGTGGGGCTCCGAGTGTTAGAGCGCGTCCGCGCCGACTTCGCCGGTGCGGATGCGGATGACCTGGTCGATGGTGGTGACGAAGATCTTGCCGTCGCCGATCTTGCCGGTGCCGGCGGCCTGCTGGATGGCCTCGATGACGGCCTCCAGGCGCTCGTCGGTGACGACGGTCTCGATCTTGATCTTGGGCAGGAAATCGACGACGTACTCGGCGCCGCGGTACAGCTCGGTGTGGCCCTTCTGCCGGCCGAAGCCTTTCACTTCGGTCACGGTGATGCCGGACACGCCCGCCTGCGACAAGGACTCTCGGACCTCGTCGAGCTTGAACGGCCGGATGATGGCGGTGATCAGTTTCATGCGCATACCCCGATGGTGGATGGAACCGGCCGACCGAAGCCGGCCGGCGGTTTCAAAGCACCCGTGCGCGCAACCCTCTGGCGGCGTGCACGTTGTCGGTGCGGAGCGATGCATGAACCGCATCCGTGCCCGCCGCGATCGGTTGCGGCGGGAGCGGATGACGTGGGAGGGAGCAGCGGTTCATGGACCTCTCCTGTGTTTCCCCAGGTACAGCGTTGGTGCGATCTCCAGGAATCGAAGACGGGTGTTGCCCCGGTTCCCCAACCGGGCCGACGCATCGGCGGGCGATGCGTCGGAGAAGGTGCGGCGATGGCGACGGGTGGGAGGGGAGATCCGTCGCCATCGCCGCGAAACCTCAGCGTCCGCCGACCGTGCCGCCGGGGACCGGTGCACGGTCCCCGGCGAGCTGGGCGATGACGGACTGCGCGCGCATCAGCTGGCGTAATACAGCTGGTATTCCAGCGGGTGCGTGGCCGCGCGGAACTTGGTCACTTCCTGCATCTTCAGCGCGATGTAGGCATCGATGAAGTCGTCGGTCATCACGCCGCCGGCCTTGAGGAAGTCGCGGTCCTTGTCCAGCGCGTCCAGCGCCTGGTCCAGGCTGGAGCAGACCTGCGGGATGTTCTTCTCTTCTTCCGGCGGCAGGTCGTACAGGTCCTTGTCGCTCGGCGCGCCCGGATCGATCTGGTTCTTGATGCCGTCCAGGCCGGCCATCATCAGCGCGGTGAAGGTCAGGTAGCCGGACTGCAGCGGATCGGGGAAGCGCATCTCGATGCGGCGCGCCTTCGGGTTGGCCACCCACGGGATGCGGCACGACGCCGAACGGTTGCGCGCCGAGTAGGCCAGCATCACCGGCGCCTCGAATCCCGGCACCAGGCGCTTGTAGCTGTTGGTGCCCGAGTTGGAGAAGGCGTTGATGGCACGGGCGTGCTTGAAGATGCCGCCGATGTACCACAGCGCCAGCTGCGACAGGCCACCGTAGCCGTCGCCGGAGAACAGGTTCTGGCCGCCCTTGGCCAGCGACTGGTGCACGTGCATGCCGCTGCCGTTGTCGCCGACGATCGGCTTGGGCATGAAGGTGACGGTCTTGCCGTTGCGGTGGGCGACGTTGCGCACCACGTACTTCATGCGCTGCAGCTCGTCGGCCTTCTTGACCAGCGTGTTGAACTTGGCGCCGATCTCGCACTGGCCGGCGGTGGCGACTTCATGGTGGTGCACTTCGACCTCGATGCCGACCTGTTCCAGCGTCTTGCACATCTCGGCGCGCAGGTCGTGCAGCGAATCGGTCGGCGGCACCGGGAAGTAGCCGCCCTTGATGCCCGGGCGATAGCCGCTGTTGCTGCCGTCGTAGCTCTTGCCCGAGTTCCAGGCGCCTTCCTCGGAATTGATCTTGAAGAAGGCGTGGCCCATGTCGTTGCCGAACTGCACGGAGTCGAAAATGAAGAATTCGGGTTCCGGACCGAAGAACGCCATGTCGGCCACGCCGCTGGACTTCAGGTAGGCCTCGGCGCGCTTGGCGATGCCGCGCGGATCGCGCGAGTAGCCCTGCATGGTGGCCGGATCCAGGATGTCGCAGACCAGGACCAGGGTCGGGTCGGCGTAGAACGGGTCGATATACGCGGTGGTCGGGTCGGGCAGCAGCACCATGTCCGACTCGTTGATGCCCTTCCAGCCCGAGATCGACGAACCGTCGAACATCTTGCCGTCCTCGAACAGCGATGCGTCCACGATGCCGACCGGGAAGGTGACGTGCTGCTCGATGCCGCGCATGTCGACGAAACGCAGGTCGACGAACTCGACCT